>JAJZLN010000002.1 GCA_021803425.1 Microcaldota archaeon
GTATTACTTTATCTTTGTCTTTGAGGGACCGTGCAGCCTCAGCCAGACCCAATGCAATTCCTTCTGCCGCAGCGCCGTCGTACCTGCTTACAACCTGCGCAATCTGTATCACTGCATCCTTGTCTTTGAGGTTCCAAGCGGTGTCAGACAGACTCTGCGCAATTCCTTTTGCCGCAGCACCGTCGTACCTGCTTACGACCTGCGCAATCTGTATCACTGCATCCTTGTCTTTGAGGTCCCGTGCGGCGTTCGCCAGATACCATGCAATTCCTTTTGCCGTATCGCCTTCGTACCTGCTTATAGTCTTAATGATTTCGTCTGCGGATAGTATCTGCGCAATCTGTATTACTTTATCTTTGTCTTTGCGGAAAAATGCAGCGTTCGCTAGATTCATTGCAATTTCTTCTGCCGCAGCACCGTCGTACCTGCTTATAGTCTTAACGATTTCATCTGAGGATAGTATCTGCGCAATCTGTATAACTGCGTCTTTGTCTTTGAGGGATTGTGCAACAGACGCCAGTCCATGTGCAACTTCCAGTGCAACTTTACCGTCAAATTTTCCTGCTGCATCAGCTGCTGCTGACTCAGCCTTGATCCCTGTATATTCCCTTATTCTATCTAGATAATCCTTTACGCTGGGCATCAATATATCTATTCCATAATACTGCATCCAACCTATTTATTGCTTTCCAAATTCGACAAAATAACAATGTATTTTGTTAATAAGGTAATGCCTGAGAATTAGATAAGGCTTAAATAACTAAAATACGCATTTTCATCCAGTTTCTTATGGAATTTAACTGCAGTACTATAAATGAGAAGCATATAGGCAAAGAGATAACGCTTTACGGATGGTGCAGGTACATACGCGACCATGGAGGCAAGCTGTTCATAGACCTTGCTGATATGTACGGCACTACCCAGCTTGTCTTTGAGAAGGAAGTGAAGGATAAGGCGGATGAACTTGGTAAGGAGTATGTAATATCTGCATTTGGGGTTGTTGAGAAGAGAGATGAGGAAACTGTAGACAATGCAAATCCAACAGGAAGGGTTGAGCTGTATGTAAAGTCATTTGAAGTAATCAGCGGATCTAAATTGCCCCCATTTGAGATAACAGAGGAGAAGGAGAAATTTCTTGCGAACGAGGACCTTAGGCTTGAATACAGGTACCTTGACCTCCGCAGGAAGTCTATGATAAGCAACATCTTATTTAGGGACAGGGTAACAAAGACGGTAAGGAGGTTTTTCTGGGACAACGGTTTTCTTGAGATGGAGACCCCGTACCTTGTCAGGGACAACTATGAGACTGGGTCAAGAACGCTCATTGTGCCTTCAAGGATAGAGAAGGGGAAATTCTACGCGCTTGCGCAGTCGCCGCAGATATACAAGCAGATGCTCATGGTCTCCGGGTTTGACAAGTACTTTCAGATAGCCAGGTGCTTCAGGGACGAGGATCCAAGGGAGGACAGGCAGCCAGAGCATACACAGATAGACCTTGAGGTTGCATTCAAGGATGAGTCTTACATACAGGGCACAGTCGAGAAGATGTTCCAGAAAATATTCAAGGATGTCCTAGGAAAGGAGCTAACGGTGCCATTTCCTCACATGAAGTACGAGGATGCAGTAAAGACCTACGGAAGCGACAAGCCTGACATGCGCTTCGATAACAGGATCGTAGATATAACTAGGGAGCTTGAAGGAACAGAATACAACATACTGAAGAGGGTGATAGAGACAAAAGGGCATGTAAAGGCCATTGCATTCAATGCAGGTTTTGACGGCTCAAAGGGAAGGCTTGACAAGAATTATATGCTGAAGATGATAGAGCTTGCAAAGCTCTTCGGCCTCAGGGGGCTGACATGGCTGTATGTTAAGAACGGCGCGATACATTCCGAACCTGAGAGCATAGCCGAGTCGCTGAAGAAATCAGAGGAAAAAATCAGAAAGAAGCTCGGCGCAAAGAACGGGGACATAATCATAGTAGGCGCGGACCTATCGGAAAAGGTGCTGCTTGACGCGCTCGGAAGGCTTAGGAAAATTATCGGGGACAAGATCGGAGTGTACAGTTCAGAATATTCATTCATATGGATCGATGAATTCCCCCTTTTCGAGATAAACGAGGTTACAGGAAAGCTTATGCCTGCGCACAACCCATTCACCTCCCCAACTGGAGAGACAATGAAATTCCTTGACGAAAGCCCCGAGAGGGTAAGGGGAAGGCAGTATGACCTTGTGCTCAACGGAAACGAGCTCGGGAGCGGGGCAATAAGGATAAGCGATCCTAAGCTGCAGAGGAAGGTAATGAAGCTCTTCGGAATGGATGACAAGACGATAGATAAGAATTTCGGCTTCTTCATAGAGGCCCTTTCATACGGCACTCCGATCGAGGGAGGAATAGGAATGGGGCTTGACAGGATAACAGCGCTGCTAGCCGGCTCAGGGAACATAAGGGACTTCATACTCTTCCCAAAGAACAAGAGATTCGAGTCATCCGTAGACACGTCGCCCACTTCAATAGACCAGAAGAGGCTCAGGAACGACTACGGCCTTGAGTTCAAGGAAGCATGAGACTCTACTAAAAGTTAATCTGAGTTTAATTTTATCCCTACTTAAATATAACTAGAGTTTAATTCTAGTAGAAAGATACGGGAGTTCGGATACAATAACTCTATCATTGTGATGGCAAGGCAATCTTCCGGGTTCAATTCCATCAGTAAAGCGCAGCCTGCAGCAGTCAGCCGTCAAGATAATGATATACCTCCATAGGGTGGGGGTATGACGCAAGCATGCGGCATTCATCCCTCTTTATATCAATGTATGATTGAATGATTCCCTTGCTGAATACTGGTTTTAGGAACTCGTCATCAGTTTCAAGCTCGTCAAGGGCTTCATCAAGGCTTCGCGGTATCTCATCTATCTTCAGCTCCTTTCTCTTTGCCGCGCTCATATGCCATATGTTCTCATCCACTACCGGCGCACCCGGGTCGATTTTCTTCTTTATACCATCCAGCCCCGCCATAAGTATTGCCGAAAATGCAAGATAAGGATTGCATGTCGGGTCAGGCGCCCTGTATTCAAGCCTCTTTGCCTTTTCAATGCCCTTGTAATATGTAGGGACCCTTACAACTGCGCTCCTGTTGGATTTGCTCCATGCAAGATATACTGGGGCTTCGTATCCTGGAATTAGCCTGTGGTAGCTATTTACTGTGGGGGAGACTATTGCGGACAGGGCCCGTGCATGCTTCAGCAGCCCGCCTATCGCATATCTGCCTTCCTTGCTTATCTCTGCGTATTTGTCGCCTGCATCGTACATGACGTTCTTTCCCTTAAGCGTCCACAGGCTGAAATGCGTGTGCATGCCCGTGCCATTGTCCCCATAAAACGGCTTTGGCATGAATGTTGCGAGCATTCCGTGCGCATAGGCAACGTTCTTTACAACATACTTGAGCGTCTGCAGCTTGTCCGCGGTGTCCACAAGGGTAGAGTATTTGAAGTTCATCTCGCTCTGGCCTGCAGTTGCAACCTCGTGGTGCGTAGCCTCTATCTCAAACCCGAAATTGTCTATAAGCATTCCTGCCATCTCCTTTCTTATCTCCCCAAGCTGGTCCACTGGTTCTGCAGGATAATATCCCTCCTTGTGCCTTATGGCAAATGTGCCGGAGTTCTCCCAGGGCGCCTCGCGCGAGTGGATCTTATACCCTATCCCAGAACTAGGCTGTGAAACATCAAGGTTTACCGAATCAAATATGAAGAATTCAGGCTCTGGTCCGTAGTAGCTCCTGTATCCAAGCTCATTCTGGTACTCCTCCGCCCTTTCTGCTATTCCTCTAGGATCCCTTTCAAACCTGCCAGCTCCTGCTCCCCTGTGCACCTTTGCAAGCATCCTGGCAGTGCCTGGAGACCACGGTATCTGTGTTATAGATTCAGGTATTGGAAAAAGCACCATGTCGCTTTCGTATATCTCTGTGAATCCCTTTATGCTGCTGCCGTCAAGCTTTCCGAATCCCTCGTAAAAAGAGTCCTTGGTAAAATGCTTTGCCGGTATTGTTATGTGGTGCAGCTTTCCTAAAAGGTCCGTAAACTGCAGGTCTACCCACTTCACTTTGCCTGATTTAAGCATGCTTATGGCCTTGTCCATATTATCCTTTTCTGCCATCTAATCACCGAATTTTCAAAATTTTACACAAAATATATGCGATTAAAGGATTATAAACCATGATATTTCAAGTACAGCATGCATCCAGTAAAGTCTAATAATCTATAATTTCCTAAATATTTGAATAATTTGTTTCCGCGGTGGGCCTGTGAAGATTATATTGCTGAATCTGAAGTCTTACAAGAGCGTTTCTGAATCCATAGACTTGGTAAAATATATGGGTGGCTTTCCGGCAGAGTATGAAATTGTGGTAGCCCCGCCTCTCCTTTCACTTTATTCACTATCAATAAATCAAAAGATGAATTTACACCTTTGCGCCCAGAATTTCAGTCCTGTAGCCGATTACGGTGCGCATACCGGAAGCGTATTGATAAAGGATCTAAAATCCCTTGGATGCGAGTATTCCGTTATAGGCCATTCTGAGGTAAGGCGCCCAAATGGCGATATGCCTGGCGAAACTGACGCGTTGATAAGCCATAAACTTGAACTATGCATAAAAAACAACGTAATCCCTGTCCTCTGCTTTGGAGAGACCTTCGAAGAGAAGTCCGGAGGCAATACCGAAAACGTCGTACGCAAGCAGCTTTCAGCAGTAAACAAGATCAAGCCCGATTATATGGTATTGGCATACGAACCCGTGTGGGCAATAAGCTCAAATAAGGGATCGTCAAACTGCAAGGTAGGATATGTGGAGCATATTGCGTCTCTGATAACCGATATTGTGCCAAAATCCATGAAATATAAATTCCTGTACGGGGGAAGCGTGGACTCCAAAAACATTTCCGAATATTTATCGAGCAGCTATATTGACGGCGTGCTTATAGGAAAGGCGTCCACCGAGAAAGAATCGCTTGAAAGCATAAAAAAGGAACTGAAGGCCATACCTACAAACAAAATGTAAAATACATGCTGTTTTATAAAATAAAGAGTGCATTTGAATGAGGATTGGGATATCATCAGATGAATCAAACAGCCTCACAGAGCATGTTGTAAGATATGTCAGGAAAAAGGGACATAGGGTAATCAAGTTTGGCTCGATATCGGGCAAGAGCACCGAATGGGTAGATGCAAGCGTTCAGCTTGCAAAGGCTGTTGCGTCAGGAAGATGTGATAGTGGCATACTTTTCTGTTGGACAGGAACTGGGGCATGCATAGCCGCGAATAAGGTTAATGGCATTCGTGCTGCATTGTGCACAGATTCTGAGGAAGCAAGCGGAGCAAGGAGATGGAATAATGCAAACATACTTGTAATGAGCATCAGGCTTACTTCGGATCCAATTGCAGATGAGATAATAGATGCATGGTTCAGGGAGAAATTTAAGAAGGACGCCTACAACGAGCGCAATATAAAAAAGCTAAATGAAATAGAGAGCGGTATAATACGAGTGTAGCCATGGATATTATAGACACATTTATATCCAACAGAAAATTTGTTAGAGTAAGCCTCAACCAGGTAAAATCATATTCTTATGGGCTATCCAAGGACATAATGAAAAGATCCGGAAGGCCAAGCTCAATAGTTTATATAGAAAGGGGAGGTATGGTTGTGGCTAGGTTGCTCAGCGACATGCTGGGCGTAAAAAATGTTTCAGGCATAAATGCGAATTATTATACCGGTATAAATGAAAGGTCTGCAAAGGTATCTATAGGCGAAATGCCACGGCTTGCTAAATTGGGCGGGTATGTGCTTATTGTGGATGATGTTGCAGACACTGGAAAAACCCTGCAGGCCGTTTCAAACGCCATGGGCCGCTCAAAAAAATTTGATATTATGACATGCACTCTATTCTACAAGTCCAGATCCATAGTAAAGCCGGATTTCTATGCAAGAGAAATATCCAATGAAAAGTGGATAATATTCGAGTATGAAGAGAATGAATTCAGGAAAAAGTTGAAGTAATGAGAGTCGCATTCAAAGTCCACGGATTCGTTCAGGGAGTCGGCTATAGATATTATGTAAAGCGCATTGCCAATAAATTGAAGATTGCAGGATACGTGCAAAATTTGGATGATGGTTCTGTCCTTGTTGTTGCTGAAGCGGAAGAGGCTGCACTTAATGAATTCGAGAAGCTTCTTTATGTAACCATAAAGCATGGTATACAAGTTCTCAACATAGAAAAAACAAATGAAGAAAGCGCAGAAAAACTTATTGATTTCAATGTGAAGGACTAAGCTCCAATTATATCTTCCCTATCATATGCATTGCTTTATCTGCCAATTTCGTGTCATAAACTGTAAGATATCGTTTAAGTTTTTTGTATTTATCAGTGATGCAATATTTGTCATAGTATCTTTGTTCAAATAGCGTCTGAAGTATATAAAGTCTGTTAGCGTTTTTTCGAAATCAGATACCGGTATCCAGAAGTCACCGCGTTTAACAAGTTCATCGGTCCTAAATGCCTTTTATGGTAAGTGCGTCTTCAAGCCCGTAATAGAACGGGCTGAAGGCAAAACCAACGACTGGTATGTCTTCCTGAAACGTATACTCACCTCTTGTTATGCGACGTATTTCATTCCTTCACATAAGGTGGTTAAGCATTATGTATGCGTAGTCAGGGTTTGCCATCCTATCACATTTGTGTTAAGCGTAAGCTATGTTCCTTCGCGATTCGTGGCGCCTTATCAGTCTTTTCTCTTTTCGTATTGCTTCTCCATGAGAAGCGGTATGTTCTACTTCAAAAGAATGATACCGTTCGGCATTCTTATGCTCCATCAACCTGCGTGGCAGATTGTTTGTTTCCCCTATATACGTTGGCTTTTTGGCATTCTTTTCATATAGCTTATATACTCCTGGTCCTCCACGCACATTCCCTATGTTTTCCCTGTTGAATGATTTTCTCATTTTTATCAACTCCAAACATTATCATTAACATTCTTATATTTAAATCTATATACAAAACACTACTATATTGTAAAATAGAAAGTTATTTATATCTTTTGTACTATATATATTTATTGAAATAGAATATCACGCAGTAGAGAATCAAAGAAGCAGTATTCAAAAGATTTATAAGCTTAAGCAACGAGGGTTTAACATGGCCATTAGTGGTTTAGACATAATGCCGCCATTGGAAAAGAAGTATACTCGGTTACTATTCTATTCGCGCTTTTTGATATTGCATACCCTTTATTACTTTGATCAAGATGGCATTTCATATGATGATCTTAAAGATACTAGGAAAATTGGAATACCTGAAGGTTCACTGAGTCCAAATTTACTTTGGCTCAAATTATACGGTTACATACGAGAAGATACAGTTGAAGACGAACGCAAAACGGCATATTACATAACCCAGCAAGGCAAAAACGCATTCTTGGAATTACATAAATGGCTAAGTATTATGATTGATTTGGTTGATAGAAATGGAAATAAAAAAGGATGAAATTGTTAGGCTGGTTGCATATCTAGATAAGCTTGGCATTAAAAAGTTAGATATAGAAAAAAACTATAATGATAGGGTTGTAGCACAAAAAGTAGCTTATCTCATGTGGAGTTTAATTGGCAGTCCAATAACGGCGGATTTTAAATTTAATATTAAAGGTCCATATTCACACGATTTGACTGTAGGTTACTTTTCACACAAAAGAGAGTTTCAAACAGAATCAGACTATAGGCTAAACGAAAAGGAAGTGGCATGGATAAACAAGATAAAGAATGTGATGAAAGACTCACTTGATGCAGATACCCTAGAAATAGTTGCTAGTTTGCTCTTTCTATTAAAAAGGACAGGCAGCTATGAGGAGGCCGAAAAGGAGCTTCATGTAAGAAAACCTCATCTTTCTACAGAAGCAATATGGCAAGGGAGCAATATTCTAAAGACATTACTTTTGGATGAGAAAGACAGGGATGCACAGATGAACTCGATAAATACGGAAATGGAGTTGCTTGATGCAGTGTCAGATGCTGAACTGAATAAATTTGCCCAATAACTGATAAAATGGACGAGTATGGCATTTACTATGCTGATCTTAATCCACCTACGGGTCATGAGCAGGGTGGGATACGACCAGTAATAGTAATTAAATCTATCTCAGAATTAGATTTATGTGTTATTGTTCCTCTTACAACTGTTCTCAAACACATAAATTTACCATACACCATGCAAATTAATAAGACAGATTCAACGAATCTCAAAAGCGACAGCATTGCATTAATTTTTCATATAAGAACAATATCATCAAAAAGAATAAAAGAAAAAATAGGTAAAATAGATGAATATCAAATGAACAAGATCAAAGCAACAATAAAGGCCATATTATCAATGTAATAAATTATATCACACTATATTCATAAATATCGTCTACTTCTACCTTGATATTTTCTATAACTAACGGATTATTACAGACCCAAGCCGTTTCAATTCCATGTAACTTAAATTTTCTAGAGTTATCTCTAATAGAATCCTCCCTTGCGGAAGTCTGGGCCTCATAGCCCTTCACACCTCCTTTGTTCCATAAATATTTTTTCTTTTCATGCACAGGCCATGCTACGAGATCAGGCGAATGTTTTATACTAGCTTGTTCCAGTCCTGATCCATGGTAAAATAATGTAAGCAAAATATAGATTGGCGTGTCGCAGGAAACTCGCCTCAGTAGACAAGCGAAGATGCGAGTGCCGGGATTTGAACCCGGGCCATTGACTTGGCAAGCCAAAGTCCTACCAGGCTAGACTACACTCGCAACTTGAAAATATAATTACTCTCCCTAATTTATACCTTTCCTATCTTTAAAACGTCACAGAGTTGTCAAGTTGGCTGTTTGCTTGGCGGTCTGAATCCGATAGGCCTCTTTTCATCGCGTTTCAAGAATTTGTATTCGTTTATATCTTCAGATGTAAGTGGCTTTATCTTACCCAACGCATATTTGAAATCTTCATCACATACGGAGTTCCTTTTATTTCTCAAAGCGTTCATTCCAGCTTCTCTGCATACATTCTCTATCTCAGAACCGCTATATCTCTCTGTACGCCTTGCAAGTTCATTAAGGTCAACATTCTTATCCAAAGGCATATGCAATGCATGTACTTTAAATATAGACAATCTAGAAGCTTCGTCAGGCATTGGTATTTCTATAATCCTGTCGAATCTTCCGGGCCTTAACAAAGCATTATCAAGAAGGTCAGGTCTGTTTGTTGCACCTATCACTACCACATTCTTCAGCTCTTCAATTCCGTCCAATTCCATAAGGAATGTATTAAGTACATTCTCTCTCACTCCTGCATCAGAAGTGTTTCCAGTCCTTACTTTTCCTATTGCATCTATTTCATCAATGAATATGATGCTAGGTGCAGCTGCTCTAGCGTCTTTAAATATTTTTCTAGTTCTAGCTTCACTTTCTCCTACCCATTTATTGAAAAGTTCAGTTGCTTTTACATACATGAAATTTGCATGTGTTTCGGTTGCTACTGCTTTTGCAAGAAGGGTCTTTCCGGTTCCGGGAGGCCCGTATAATATCACTCCTTTTATGGGTCTGATCCCAAATCTCTTGAAAGCATTCGGATTCTTCAGTGGCAGTTCTACTGCCTCTTTAAGTTCTTCCTTTACTGTTTCAAGTCCGCCTACAGAGCTCCATTTTACTTTAGGAACTGCAACTGCCAAATCATTCATTACGCTTGGCTTGACCTTTTCAAGCGCCAATAACATGTGTTCATTGCTTACTGCATGCAATGACTTGTCATTGTCTATAATGGTGTCGTTGATTTTGTAAGTATCGCTATTTCTGCTTTTCGATATCGATTTGTTTAGCTGAGATTCAATAGCCATGAATAACGCTGTGTTTACCAATTCCTTGAGGTCCCTTCCAGTATAGCTTTCAGTCATTTCCGCAATTTTATTAATATTCAGTTTCGGATCAACATTAATGTCTTTTAGTAAGATATTAAGTATTTTCATACGCGCTTTTTTATCCGGAGCCCTTATTTCTATTGCATGCTCAAATCTACCTGCAGTTTTCAGATCAGCGCTTACGTCATCGATGTTTCTTGCTATTCCTATCAGCATCGCTCCGTTGTAACGTTTTCTAGAGTTTTCCATAAGCTCGCCCAGATATTTGGATGCCGATTCGTTGTGCATTAATGCGTCTATATTGTCTATTATTATAACCGAATTTGGCCTTTCACTAGCTTTTGAGAATATCATACTTAAATTTTTTTCAGTAACTCCATACACAGGGTGAAATATATCATTTCCATTCACGTACACTACCTCATTTCCGTTTTTTATGAAATTCTTTTCGACTGCTTCTGCCAAAAGCGTCTTTCCGGTTCCGGCAGGTCCGTGAATTAATACGCCATTCGGACGTTCCTGGCCCGTTTTATCAAAGAAGTCTGCATGATTTGCAGGTATATAAGTGAATTTCAGGAGCTCCCTTATCGCATAGTCAAGCCCGCCGACATCGCTGAAATCTAATAAAGTGGGGGTTTTTTTGGCTGGATTTGCATTTGTCTGGGTGGCTTTGGTCTGGCTCATAGTATCCTTTTTCACCAACGCCTTTAATTCCGGTTTTGGATCAACCATCTTCTTACCATGTTTCTTTGGAAATTGTTTGAGAATGCTTTTAAAGTTTGTCTACTAAATCGCGGAAATGCGCCAAATGCAACTACAGACCTTTTCAAAATTTAATTATAATTTTCAGAACTTAATCAGCACTATTTTAATGCTTCATATGCCTATAAATAGTGGTGAATCCATGCCTATGGTGAAATGTATGTCATGCGGCGCGAGCCTCGACGGCCCGGCATTTTATTGTGACGGATGTGGAAATTACCTGTGCAGGAATTGTGGCGTACCTGCTGAGGATGAAAAATACAACTGCCCAAATTGTACCGGAGAGCTTAGCCAAGTGTCGTTTTGAGGCGCTCTTTTATTGCAATCAGTTCATTTTTATTTATAGTGGTTTTACATAATTGCAGTGACGATAATGGCAGTAGACCAAAGATGGGGCGCGTTGGGCAGTGCATTCAATATTCTTAATCTGGACGGAATAGAATTCCGGCACTATCAAATGAATATAATAAATTCCATTGAGAGGCATGGAAATACGCTTGTAGTGCTTCCTACTGGATTAGGAAAGACATTCATAGGAGCGGCCATAATCTCAAAAGCTCTCGCCGCCGGAGGCAAAGCGATGATGCTCGCTCCAACAAAACCCCTGTCTGAACAGCATTATTCGGTGCTTGAAAAGCTCCTTAATTTGCCAAAAGAACAGCTGGTGCTGCTTACCGGGTCGATAGGAAGGGACAAACGTACCGACGCGTCGATAAATGCAAGGGTCATAATAGCGACTCCCCAGACAATTTCCAATGATCTAAAGAGCGGATCATTTTCCATGGACGGTTTCCATTCCATAGTTTTTGACGAATGCCACAGGGCGGTGGGAAAATACGCCTATACTTACATAGCAAACGAATGCGCGTTGAGGGATATACTTATAGTAGGTTTAACTGCCTCTCCAGGAAGCAAGAAGGAGAAGATAAATGCTCTTGTAAATGCCCTTAATGTAAAGCACATTGAGATGCGGGTTTCAACAGATAGCGATGTAATGCAGTATGTCATGCCAAAATATGTACATATAGTGAATGTAGAGCTCAGCGATAGGATAAATAGTATATATTCTCTTATTAAGCCGGAAATGGAGTCCAGCGTAAGGGCTCTTAACAGCATGGGTTTTTTAAGGTTCAAAAATTTCGAATACATACCGAAAGGCAGGCTGATAGACTTAGGAAATCAGATAAGCAAGATCCAGGCAACCAATTATAGGATGGGTGCGATGTATTCCTATTCCAAGCTCATCAATCTGGTTCATGCATCGGATCTTCTCCTGAGCGAGGGTATTTATCCATTTTCATCATACGTGGAATCGCTATATGCCAAGGATAAAAAAAGCAGGAGCATAGAGTCACTGCTCAAGTCACCGAGATTCGTAAGCGCCAGGGAATCTTCATTGCAGGCGCTGAAAAATCACGAAGAGCATCCAAAGGTGATTGCCTTGCTCAATATATTGCATAAATATAGTGGCAGGAAGGCGATGGTATTTGCGCAGTACAGATCTGCGGTAAGGATGCTTGTAGATGTAATAAATGGCAACGGAATGAAATCAATGCCATTTGTAGGTAAGAAAGATGGCGTAACGCAAGCACAGCAGAAACAGGTAATCCAGGACTTCAGGGATGGCAAATTCGATGTGCTTGTTTCAAGTTCAATAGGCGAGGAGGGCATTGACATACCTGGGGTTGATGTAGTCATATTCTATGAACCAATTCCTAACGAGATAAGAAATATACAGAGGAAGGGAAGGACAGGCAGGTTCGCACAAGGGGATGTATATATATTGGTAGCAAGAGGCACTAAGGACCAGATATACTTGAAGATATCCGAACAGAGGGAAATGAAGATGTATTATCTTATAAAAACGATTAATGAGAAACTAAATTCAGTTTCGCAAAACCCGCATCAGTCTACACTTGTCTAGGTTGCATTTCAACATAAAAATATATCAAAAGCGAATAATGGAATCTTTACTGATGTTGATAGAAAAGGTTTAAATATCTAGAAAATAAAATTCTATTGGGGGTTGGGAATGGACAAAAGATCATTATCTAGGTGCACCGTGGAGAAGGATTTGGGGAGAATTCTGGAAGCGGTAAATGGTTTGGAGGAGTTTGCATTGGTCTTCCCTGATTTTAGGGATGACATAGTGGAACTGATGGAGAAGCGCTCCAAAGAGATAAATGAGCGCATTAAGACCATAGAAGATGCAAAGAGCAGAATAGCCGCAATAGGCATGCTTGAGATACTCCACAACAAATAAATCGGAACCAATGACATCCTTTTTGCCGGATTGCTTTAAGTCAGCTTTCAGTATCCAGAATCTCAAGCATCTGTCCCTGGCCAAGTCCAGTCGGAAATTCATCAAATTTTACTATCACAAAAGGGTCGTCCACCTCATTTATCACTCCAGGCCACACTTTGTCTGATTTATCAACATACTGCACCTTCTTTCCGATCAGCGAATTCAAGTCTACGTCCTCGTTCGGCGTTGCAGATAGATGGTCTTTGTCCATGGACGTCACTATAGCATATATCATGTTTATCACAACAACTCCTTTTGGTGACAAAAGAATAAATAACTTCCCGAAGAATATCTAATCTAATTCCGTAAGCCATCAAATTCAGGTTGCAAAATTTGTGATGTCGTGAACAAAAAAAGTATTTATTTTATTGTAATAATATTAGCAGCATTAATATTCGCCTTCTTGATTTATTCGCAAGTTATAAACTCTAATCCCAATTCAGGCACCAAGACCCTTTCGGGACAAATGCAGTCGTACATAAATGCTCCGGTGCCTCAGTCTCTGATCAATGAGCTTAACGTACCTTCGTCCGTGAGTAATAAGATAGGAATAGGCGCTGTTTCTAATCCCCCTAAAAAAATAAATGCCACTCCGCTTATGGGCAACGGGCTTCCCGAAATTCTATACGTAGGCGCCGACTACTGCCCTTACTGCGCGGTTACCAGATGGGGCATGATAATAGCTCTGATGAGGTTCGGCACATTCTCAAATTTGCATTACATGCTCTCAAACAGCAGTGATGTTTATCCCAATACCCCAACATTCACATTCTATAACTCTACCTATTCAAGCAACGTAATAGATTTCGTTGCCGTTGAGACGCAACAAAACAATTACAAGCCCCTTCAGCAGCTTACCGCTCAGCAGCAGGCCTTGTTTTCAGCATACGATCCAAGCGGAGGGATTCCATTCGTAGATTTTGGTAATGTTTCAATACAACTTGGCGCACCAACACTTCCATCGCTTATTGATGGTTATGCCTGGGATCCAATTGCAGCAAATCTTACCAATCCCAGCTCTGCATTTTCTCAGGCAATTGTAGGCACCGCCGATGTATATACTGCCGAGATTTGCCTTGCAACAAACTTTACTCCTTCAAGCGTATGCTCACAAGGCTATATATCCTCAATCTTGAACAGCCTGGGCCAAAAGGGTGCATAATTGCAGGTTAGTATAAAGAAGATTGCTTTTGCAATAGCGATCATTGGACTTATCACCAGTACATACATAGAGGTCGTGAGGCTAACCAGCATTCAGATTGCATGCCCTGAAAATTCGCTTATAAACTGCAATGATGTTCTCAACAGCAAGTATTCCACGATATTCGGGGTTCCCAACTCATTGCTTGGCATAATATTTTTCCTGCTTGAGGTAATTGTGATATCCAAATACTTCGGCAAGGACCAGATGCTAATACTCAACTGTATAGGCATAACATTTGTAGCTTACTATATATTTACTGAGTATCTCCTTGGTCGCATATGCGAATACTGTACAATAGTTCACGCCTCGGTAATACTATTGCTTGCAATATCAATAATTAAGTACGGAAAGCCTACTTCCTGAGCAACTGTCTCTCAATCTCTATCAGTATGTCAAGGATAAGCCCGGAAACAAACAGCAAAACGCCTATTACGACAAGCATGAAAGCTATAAGCGCGCGGCCCGTCAGGTCAAATGTTCCTGTAGACAAGAACTGCACAAGTATGGTCATTCCTATTGCCAATCCTATTATTATAGCTACGATGCCTATTCCTCCGAATATCAGGAGAGGGCTGTAATCCCTTACTTGCCTTACAAGATGCGAAGCCACATTTACACCATATGCTATCTTTGATTTTGTCAATTTAGATTTTCCATACCGTCTTTTATAATATCGTATGTTTACTTCTTTCACCCTGTATCCACGCCTTGCAAGTTCTATAGCAAAAAAAGCTATGCCTGCCCTATACGGATCTATATCCCGTATCCCATCGAATGCGCTTCTCCTCACTACAAACAACCCGGTAAGCACGTCGTGTATAGATACTCTGTAGATCTTGCTGAAAATCCAACTAAGCACAACGTTTCCTGCAATTATATAATGGCTCATGGATCCTTTTTCAAGATTGTGCAGCCTATTTCCAAGAACAAGATCCACACTCCCGTTTTCAACCATCCTTATGCCGTCAAATATCCCGCTTAAGTCGTGAGTGCCGTCTGCGTCTACTGTGGCAAGCACATCTCCGCCCGCCTTGCGCAGACCATGCATTATGGCGTTTTCAACCCCAATATCCTTCTGCCTTATGACTTTAACTCCAGAAGCGACTAGTCGTTTGTAATACCCGTCGCTGCTTTTATCAACTACAATTATCTCCGCACTTTTGCCAAGTTTTTTGCGCAGCTCCTTTATTATGCCGAATACGCTTTCTTCTTCTATTGTAGGTATCACAATGCTGATTTTGACCATCAAAACCTATGGTATTAATAATGAAAACTATTTATTCTATTCAGTTGGCCATGCTTGAGATTATACAAATTCAAGATTCATTGGCAAAAGACGAATAAAACATAAAAATCAATAATTGTAATGGGCATACTCAAAAATAGTTGATGGGATGAATGCGGAGATAGGTATAATTGGCGGCTCAGGGTTTTATTCGCTTCTTGAGGATGTGGAAAAAGTAAATGTCAAGACTATCTACGGAAAAACAAGCGATGCGATATCAATCGGCAGGCTGGCAGGTAAAAAAGTCGCATTTTTGCCAAGACACGGAAATAATCATACGATACCTCCGCATAAAGTGCCATACCGTGCAAACATAGAGGCATTGTCAAAGCTTGGGGTCAGCAGGATAATCGCAACCAATGCAGTAGGTTCACTGAAGCCAGAATACAGGCCCGGTGACATAGTGCTGTTCGATCAATTCGTAAACATGGCAGGCGGAAGGGATGACACTTTTTTCGACAGGGACCTAGTTGTACATGTCAGTTCTGCAGAGCCTTATTGCAGCCAATTAAGGTCTATCGCAGCTGATGCTGCAGGAAAGCTGAGGATAAAGAATCATAGGTCCGGCACCGTTCTTGTAATAAATGGGCCAAGATTTTCATCAAAAGCCGAGTCAAAAATATTCAGTTCATATGGGTGTGATGTAATCAACATGACCCAGTATCCAGAATGCATGCTTGCCAGGGAAAAGCAGATCTGTTATCTTGGAATTGGTCTTATAACCGATTATGACGCTGGGCTTGAAGGAAGGAGCGACATAAAAGCAGTTTCTGCTGCCGATGTAATGCGTATATTCGCAGAGAATATAGATAAGGCAAAGTCATTGATAGCGGGAACTGTAAAGTCCATCCCTTCGGCGAGGTCATGCAGTTGCCACAGCGCTCTTGACGGTGCGGTGCAGACAAAGAGATGAATCTATGCTTATTCAGGAACCTGTAGTATGGAACGGCGAAGAAGGCAAAGTGAAATGGTTGCTTCAGACTTTGCTGCCAGGGGAGGTGGTGTATAAAACATCTAGTAGCTATGAGGATATATATCATGCCATACAGGTGCTAGATATACGTGGTGCTCCGCTGATTGGCATAGGGGCAGCATATGGGATTGCAGCTCACGTCCTACATTCCGAAGGGAGCATTCCACAGCTTTATGAAGAGGCAAAAAAATCCGGAAATAGGCTTGTTACGGCAAGACCTACGGCAGTTAATCTATCCTGGGCAGTTAATAGAATGTTAGTGCGTGCAAAATCCCTCCTTTCCAATAATGTCAGCACAGATGAATTCAAGAAGGGCATTGTCGATGAAGCAATAAGCATAGATAAGGAAAATTCGGAAATGACTAATAAGATAGGCGAATACGGAAGCCAGTTGCTCAGTGATGGTGACGTCGTCCTTGCTCATTGCAATGCAGGAACGCTTGCGTGCGGCGGTATAGGCACGAATCTTGCTCCAATACGCATGGCGATAAAGCAGGGCAAAAGGATAAAGGTCGTGCAGACATGGACCGGACCTTTATTCCAAGGCGCGCGCCTTACAATGTGGGAGCTTAAGCATGATGGCACAGACAGCGTCCTTATACCTGACACCTCGGTTGCTTATGCCTTGGGAAATCTTGGCATAACGAAGGTCATAGTTGGTGCCGACAGGATACTCATGAACGGGAGTGTGGCCAATAAGATAGGCACATTCGGCATTGCCATAATCGCAAAGCATTTCAAAATCCCATTCTATGTCGCTGCGCCTACCTCTACAATAGATAGGAAATCGAGAAGCATACCAATAGAGCAGAGAAATCCTGAAGAAGTTACCGACCTTTTGGGAAAGCTTAAGATAGCTCCGGAAGGGATCAGAGTCGCAAATCCCGCATTTGATATCACTAGTCCAAAGTTTGTAACAGGAATAATAACCGAGAAAGGGATAATATCCCCTCCATACAGGAAAAACATCAGTCAGATTCTTTATCAAAATTAGCATCAGCGCCAATCAGATCATTAAGCTTCTCGAGGAATCCTTCACACTCTTCTATTCTGCCCGCTTTCATTACTACAAATTCGCCATCGCTTGCTCCAAGTATGTCCTTCACAAATGCCGATTCCTCCCTTATCTCATTATGAGAGTCGGTGTACACATTAACATGTTTTCCTTCGCTTATCATGTCTTCCACGTTTTTGCTGTGCTCATTGTCAAGTTTCACTGCAAAAACCCGTCCGCCTTCCATTATGGTCCTGTTCAGTGCAATCTCACCAGTATCTGCGAATATACCGGTAACATCGAATATAGTCATGCTTCTCAGCTTGTGTTCCTTCATTTTTGATACATACCTCCCACCTTCTTTATCTATATTCTGTATTACTATGCCTGCCCCTACCAATAATGCTATAGCTATATAATAAAATTTGATTGGCTCTCCAAGTAAGGCTGCTGCCAGAATGAATGTTATGAATGGCTGTATAAATGATATATTTGCAAATAATGAGGCCTTTGTTAATCTAAGTGCAGAAAAATACATGTAGAAACTGAAGACATTAAAGAATACCCCAATGTACAGTACGATTGCTGCCTGATTCTGTGTAAGCGCATAAAAATGGGCGCCGGAAACTAAAAAAAGCACAGAATACAATACAAGCATTGCAAAAGACGATATACTTATCATTACTCCTATATCTAT
Organism: Microcaldota archaeon; assembly: GCA_021803425.1. GTDB lineage: Archaea > Micrarchaeota > Micrarchaeia > Micrarchaeales > CABMGC01 > JAJZNA01. The sequence continues at coordinate 18,160 of JAJZLN010000002.1, forward strand.
GGTGTACTTTTTGGCAAGCACCACTGACAATGCATATGCCAATGCCATAAATACTAGAAATAGCTCTATTTCTATGTTGCTATTCTGGAATATTCCGAATACGTTCCCTCCGCTGATGCCTATATATAATCCAATGAATCCCAGCATTATGGCGGCAATCTGGTATTTTGTCAGTTTTTCATTCAGCACAAAAGGCAGAAGTGCCACAACCATTATTGGCTGCACTCTGAATATGACATATGCCAACGAGGCGCTGACATACCGTTCAGCGAAAGCCAGGCCGAATCCTATAGGAAAATATGTAATTACTCCAATGAATGCTATAAGTGCGGTTTTCCTAATGTCTTTCAATGTGGCCATGAGCACTCCGGCCTTTTTCCTGTATACGACAACAATCAACGAAGTAAGAAGCGATATCAATTCTATCAGAAGGAAAAATTCGAAGATATTTGCCCCACCAGAAAATTTGAATATTATCGGAAGTACTGCCCCAGACAGGGTTATCGCTGAAAGAAGCAAGTAAGATTTTAATTTAATGTCCATAGTACCTAATTGTAACTGCAGCTTTTTTAAACTTATGAAAATCTACAATTTTACTATAACATACTGTTATTATGTAACATATTTAAAAAACCTTAATGTTACATATCTGCATGGCAATTACGGACGAATTCAAGAGCGATTTTGAGAATAGGTACAATGATCTTTCCAGGACGCTCATAAGACTCATGTCAGAGGACTCAAGGATATCAATATTTGATCTTTCAAAAAAACTCGGAGTTTCAAGAAGGACTGTAAAATTGAAGCTCATGGCTCTTGAAAAGTTGCTTGGGATAAGATATACTATCGAATTCAATGAAGGTGCGCTAGGCTTAACCAGTCCACATCTCATACATGTAAGATTCACTGAAAAACCAGACTGGGATTATGTAAAGAAACTCCTGGAATCGTCTTACATACCGCAGCTTGCGGTTGTAACCAAAGGCACATATGACATGTTCATATATGCAAACGCCGTCAAGGGCAGCGAGTATCTGTATTGGGACAGAAGGATGCAGATAATGCTGTCAAGGTATGGTGTGCAGTGGAGGCCTTCGGATCTTGCATACAGAACATTCGGATACTTCCCACTAAGGAACGAGCTAATAGACAAGCTAGATATGTCTGATAACTACAAGAACATATTAAAAATCCTGAATTCTAATTCGAGATCGACGTTCAGCAGCATATCTAAGAACATAAACATGCACTTCAACACCGTCGCATACAATTTCAATAAGCTTGTCAATGCTGGATTAATAAAGAGATTTACAATTGCAATGGACAACCCCAACTCCCTATCACTTATGTCGATATTCAGCAAATATACCCTTTCAGAAAATTATGAAGCGGATTCTGCCGAAATAAGGAAAGTCTATGTAAATAGCGGCATTGAAAAGCCCATTATAAACCGATATATACTGTGCACAATGCTCGTTGGCAGTCATGACTTCTTTGCAACTGGGGTTTTTGACAATGCAGAAATAGCCAAGACCCAGGCCGTCAATCTTTATAAAATGATAATGAAGAGGCACAGCCCAAAAGTTGATTACGGCATAATAGAAAAGGTTCTAATAGGAAAGCTGCCGCTGCGAAGCGTTGATTCGAAAAAGAATTACAACGTAATAAGATGGGATGAAAATCCAAATGACAAATTCGACACCGCATAACCTTTCGCATCAAACCGTAAGAATTCAATAAACATTGCGTTTTGTCCCACGAAATTTGGAAAATTATGCGTAAATAATGCATGCTCTTAAATCTTCAACAACATGGTAAATTGACAAATTATGTGCTTGTACATCAAATCTCATATATTTATAAATAAATAAGCATCAATTCTATTCATGCCGTACAATAATAAGAATATAGTTGTAAGCGAGCTCATAGGATTGCACGTGCGAATTTCAGCTGCAACAGACAGGAATCAGGCGGGGCTTTGCGGCACCGTTATCGATGAAACAAAAAACACCCTTTTATTAGACACGGAAAACGGAATCAAAAGTATTATAAAGAAGAACTCTGTATTTAAGTTCTATGCCGATGAACGCTCATTCACTGTAAATGGTGATGAGATTAATTTCAGGTCGCATGAGCGCATAGAGCGCTCAATGAGGTTCTACAGGTCAAGAAAGGTGTAAATTTTGGAGTGCTCAGATCAGAGATGCCCGATTCATGGCGGGTTAAAGTACAGAGGCATGCAATTCGAAGGCATGGTGGTTAGCGATAAGGCCAAGAAGACGGTAATAGTCGAAGTTGATTACACTAAATACGTATACAAGTACGAAAGGTCTCTGAGAAAGAGATCACGGATACCTGCCCACAATCCAGAATGCATAAACGCGAAGCATGGGGATTTAGTAAATATAGCCGAGACGAGAAGGCTAAGCAAGAGCAAGACATTTGTCGTTACAAATATTGTTAAAAAGTGATATAATGAAAGGATTAGCATCTCATATAATTAAAACATTGGTTCCTGGGGCAACGATAACGTGCGCTGACAACAGCGGTGCATATGAATTCAGGATGATACACATAATAGGCAAGACTGAAGGAAGACACGGAAAGATGTCTGCTGCTGGAGTGGGCGATATAATATCTGCCAGTGTAAGAAAAGGCAGTGCAACGTACTTGAAGAAGCCAGTCCGTGTGGTTCTTATAAGGCAGAAGTCGCAGATACGAAGGTCAAGCGGCATGCGCATAAAGTTTGAGGATAATGCAGGCATAATGATAGGCGAGGATAATCTTCCGATAGGGACCGAGGTTAAGGGTGCTATGGCTAGGGAGGTAGTTGAAAGATTTGTGAAGGTCGCAGGCGTTGCGTCAAGAATAGTATGATGTTTATGATACAAAGCAGTAAACCAAGGAAGCAGAGGTATTTCAGATTCAATGCACCAATGCACATAAGGCAGAATTTTGTAAATGTACACATATCCAAAGAGCTTTCTGCAAAGCTTGGGATAAAGAAAAGGAGCATAGAGGTAAGGAAAGGTGATACAGTAAAAATTATGTCTGGGGACAATAAGGGAAAGCTTGGCAAGGTCACCGAAGTAAATCTAAGCAACGGCAAGGTTTCAATTGAAGGCGTATCAAATAAAAATGCGAAGGCCAAGGAGAAAAACATACCAATATATGCCAGCAATCTCTATCTCATTGATATAGATCTGGCCGACAAGATCAGAAATGACGATATCGGGGCAATAAAAGCAAAGAAGTGATTATTGATGGGAAACAAAGGAAACAATAGGCATGTAAAACGGCTTGCGTCTAATAGGTATGTGCATGTGGAGAGGAAGGTGTGCGCTTATATATCAAAGCCCACTGCCGGCAGGCATTCATTGGATTCAAGCATAGCTATTGCGACTGTCCTGAGCGAAAAGCTCAATCTTTCAAGCGACATGAAGGAGTCGAAACGCATAGTAAATGCAGGCAGTGTGGAAGTAAACGGAAAATTGATTAAGAACGTTAAGTTTCCCGTAGGATTCGGCGATGTGCTGCATTTTATTCCAAGCAACGAGTATTTCAGGATAATCGTTGCACGCAAGGGTTCTGTGTCAACGGAGAAGATAGAAAAGTGGGATGGAAGAAGGGTTGCAAAGGTCATAGGAAAGTATAAGGCCAAAGGCAACATGGAAATGGTGAAGTTATATGACGGTTCGGTGCTGCAATCAATTAAGGGTGTAAAGGTGAATGATTCTGTAAGCATAATTAATGGAAAGGCGGATAGAATAATAAAGCTGGAGAAGGGTGCAAAGTGCCTTGTTATAAATGGTCTTCATGCATCTGAGAGCGGAATAATAAGCAACATAAAGCCAGGCACTGCTCTTAGGGCTGCAACTGTCGAGATTGAAGGAGATACGGGAAAGGCCGAGACGCTTTTGGAGAATGTGATGGCAATAGGTAGAGAATGATGGAAAACCAGAATCCTATGCGTGATATATTCATAGACAAGGTAGTTTTAAACATCGGCATAGGTCCGAATGAGGATATGTATCAAAATGCACGCACACTTCTTGAAAAGCTTACTGGAAAGAATCCTATAAAGACCTTTTCAAAGCGAAGGAAGCCGGAACTGAAATTAAGGAAAGGCCAGGTAATAGGGGCAATGATCACGCTTAGAAATAAAGATGCAATTGAGATGTTGAAGAGGTCTCTTGAGGCTAATGATAATTCCATCAAGCCAAGTTCAATCGCAAACAATACCCTGAGTTTCGGAGTAACCGAGTACATATACTTTTCAGGAGTAAAGTACGACCCTAAAATAGGAATGCTCGGGCTCAATGTCAATGCTTCGTTCGTAAGAAAGGGCAAGAGGGTTGAAAAAAGAAAAAAGTCACGATCAAGAACTTCAAGGAAACATAGCATGATATCAAATCAAGAAATTGCGGAATATATGAAGAAGAATTTCAACGTAAGTTTTATAGAAATATGAGGTGTTAAGGCATGGCAATAAGTTATGATTTAAAGTATAAGGGAAGAGGAAAGCGAAAATGCAAGATATGCGGCACGTCCAGATCATTGATAAGGGCGTATAAGCTTCAGGTGTGCAGAAGGTGTTTCAGGGAAGTAGGCAATGCAATAGGTTTCGAAAAGTATTAGTGGTATCATGGTAGATATATTTGCAGATGCGATAAATAAGATAAAGGTGTATGAGTCAATAGGCATGTATGAGTGCAATGTTCCTTCCACCAAGCTTATAAGGTCCGTACTTCAGACTATGAAGGAAAACAGCTACATAAAAGATTTTGAGGAAGTGAAGGATGGAAAATTCGAAAGCATAAAGGTAATCCTTTCAAAGAAGATAAATGATATCGGAGTAATAAAGCCAAGGTATTCTGTTTCAGTGAATGGAATGCAGAGATATGAAACGAGATACATACCGAGCAAGGATTTCGGAATACTTATAGTTTCTACTCCAAAGGGCATAATGACCAACAGGGATGCGCGCAGCAAGCGCACCGGAGGCAGGCTTATAGCATATGTATATTGAGTGGGAGAATGTACGAACTTGAAATACCAAATGGCGTGAAAGTTGATGTAGCAGGAGATACTGTGACAATCAAGGGAAAGCTGGGTTCTACAACAAAGAAAGTAAGTCAAAAATTTGTGATTGTAAATGCAAATGGAAATAAGTTAACCATAAGTGGGGCAAAATCCAAAGCGGTTGCAAAGAAATCTGCGCTTGCCGCGAAAGCCATAAATACTGAACTTTCCGATGCAATTTACGGCGTTGAGAATGGCATCGAAAAGAAAATGAAGGTACTTTTCGCCCATTTTCCTACATCGCTTGAAGTCAAAGGCAAGAAGCTGTATCTGAAGAATCTTTTCGGCGAGAAGGTGCCTAGGGAGGTGCAGATAGTCGGCAACACTACAATAGAAGTAAAGGGACAGGATGTGACAATAAAGGGTGTTGACAAATATGATGTAGGGCAGACAATAGCCAATATAAGGAAAGGATGTTATTCCAGGGGATATGACACGCGCGTATTTCAGGACGGGCTGTATGTAGTTAATGAGGAATGAATATGATAAAAAGAGAGCGCACAAGATTTACGGTGCCGAATTTTGGTGCCAAGAACAGGAAGAGAGTGAAGGATAGATGGAGAAAGCAGAGGGGAATAGACAACAAAAGAAGGGTAAAGAAGAAGAACAGAGGCCCAGTTCCAAAAATAGGATATAAGAACAGCGATATAGTGCGATTTTCAAGACCTGACGGCTCGTTTGAGGCGCTAGTGCATAACAGCAAAGAGCTTATTTCAGTACTTTCAATGCCGGGGTATGTTGCGAGGGTCGCGCATGGCATATCTGTCAGAAAAAGGCTTGAACTGCAAAAGATAGCTGACGAGAAAAAGATCAGAATACTGAACCGGGTTAAAATATGAGCATAAAATTCGCAAAGAGAGCCGCAAGCAGCCTGCTTAATAGGGGTTATAATTCAATAAGGATAAAGCATGAATCTATGAAGGAAGCTTCAGATGCACTTACAAAAGAGGATATAAGGAAGCTGATATCAAGCGGTGTCATATACGCTACTAAAGCAAAACACAACCTTAGCCTGAAATCCAAGATGCTGAAGAAAGCGAGGGCTGAGGGAAGACGAAGGGGCGCAGGAAGAAGAAGAGGCACTGCGAATGCAAGATCCGGAAGGAAATGGGAGAAAAAGGTAAGGTCGCAAAGGATGCTGATCAAGGAATTAAAATCAATGAAGAAGATAGATACCAAAGTGTTCAATGAATTCTACAGCCACATAAAAGGCAATGAATATGCCACAAAGGCAACCGTGCTCCTGCATTTGAGGGAGCAGGGCATAACTGTAACAGATGATGACATCAACAAGATAAATGAAAAGGCAAGAAGCAGATACAAGTGATGTGATTGGCATGGAAAAGACAAATAAAGACTTAAAATTCAGGAGAAGGATGGAGTCGGTTACTGATTACAGGAAGAGGCTCGAGCTAGTCAAAAGCGGTATAGACCGTCTTGTCGTTAGAAAGACAAACAGCAGGATAATCGGCCAGATAATAAAGTATAGTCCAAACGGCGACATCGTCATTGCCCACGCCGATTCTTCAGAGCTCAAGAAATTTGATTGGAGCGGAAGATCAAATAGGCCTACAGCGTACCTTACTGGACTTCTTCTTGCAAAGAAATCGCGGTCAAAGAAAGGAGAGCGAATACTGGACATAGGTCTTGCTTCTCCAGTGAAGAATTCTATCCCGTTCATATTTGCAAAAGGGTGCATCGACGGAGGAATGGAGGTTAGAGGAAACATGGATATTAACGATACTATTTATAACTGTTCAAATACAAAATACATATCTGAACTTAAGTCAAAAGACAATTCAAGATACCAGAAGCATTATTCAGCGTACCTAAAATCCGGAGTTGCCCCGGAAGATCTTGCAAAAGTATTCAATAATGCCAAGGACAAGATAAATTCTGAAGATTTGAAGCAGTGATTGATTGAGACCAATGGAAGAAGACGAGAAGCCGAATCTTGCAGAGTGGAAACCACGCACAAAGATAGGCATGATGGTTAAGAGCGGAGAGATAACTTCTATAGAGCAGATATTTGCTTTAGGCAAGCCTATAAAGGAGGTCGAGATAGTGGATTCATTGCTCCCGAATCTTGAGGACAAGTCGCTTGAGATAGCATCTGTCCAGAGGATGACAAAGAACAACAGAAAGCAGAAGTACAGGGCTACTGTGGTCATGGGCGACAGGAATGGGCATGTAGGCATAGGCGTTGGAAAAGACGTAGAAGTAAGGCCGTCTATACAAACTGCCATAAGGAATGCTAAACAGAACATAATATCTGTGGGGTTGGGCTGTGGATCCTGGGAATGCAATTGCGGTACACATCATAGCATATCTATGATTACACGTTCAAAGTGCGGAAGTGCAGAGATAATACTAAAACCTGCTCCAAGAGGAGTAGGGCTTGCTGCAAGCGCAACGGTCAGGTCAGTTCTGGATCTTGCAGGCGTAAAGGACATGTGGACATTCTCAAGGGGGAGAACAAGAGACAGGTACAACATGGCCTTGGCAACATTCAATGCTCTTAAGGCACTCAGCGAACTCAAGAATATGGAATCCTTAAAGTCCTAATTAAAGCTGCTGTCTTGATTAATCGCGTTTCGCTATCTTAATATCCCTGCTTTTTCCATCTGATGCTCTCATTCCCAATTCATTATAAACGAATGCCAGCCAGTCTGCTGTCCATTCCTTCTGTATGCTATCTGGCACCGGAAAAAGTTCCCCTCCATGACCAATTCCTTTTATTGTAAGCAGCAATATTGGATTTTGCGAAGCCGTAGAATCCTGCAGGTGAGCGGCAAATTTTCTTGCATGCATCGGATCGCATCTCGTATCGTTCTCTCCAGTTATAACAAGTATCGAAGGAAAATGCTCCCCTTCCTTGATATTATGATATGGCGAATATTCAAGCATGAATCCAATATCCTCTGCTTTTTTAGGATCTCCATATTCCAAGCTGCAGAGTGGACTGATGTCTTTGTCAGAGCCTCTTATCATATCGCTGATTGGCATTTCAACTATCGCCGCTTTGAACAAGTCTGGACGCATGGTCACGGCTGCTGCGGTAAGAAGCCCACCATTAGACCTTCCTCTTATAGCAAGCCTGTCCTTATTCGTGTAATTATTGCCCACTAGCCATTCCGCTGCATATATAAAGTCTTCAAAAGACCTTTTTTTGTTTTTATGCCTTCCGCCATTATACCATGTTTTTCCAAATTCGCCCCCTCCGCGTATATTTGCAACAGCATATACGCCTCCATCTTCGATGAATGGCAGTATTGTCGCGTTGAATTTAGGCACTGCAGGGTCATTAAAGCCTCCGTATCCGTAAAGTAGAACGGGATTATTGCCATCAAGTTTTATATCTTTTTTGTGTACCAGAAACATAGGGATTTCTGTTCCGTCTGCAGATTTATACATTATCTGTTTAAATTCAAATTTGGTAAAGTCAAAGTCGATCGTGTTATCTGATACAGCTTCAAGACTGTAATTTTTGAGATCTAGCCTGTATGTTCTTGTAGGTGACAGAAAAGATCCGAAATTGAGAAATGCACTATCACCTTCTGCATTGCTGTCCGGAAGCGTGGCATATCCATTTTCAGGCAGGTCTACTTCTTTCTTTAATGCGCCTCTGAGAGAAAATATCCTTATTTTTGAGTATATGTTGTCTAAATAATTGACTATTATTTTGTTATTGACCAAAACTGCATTTTCAATTACAGCATCGCATTCAGGAATTACAGTTTTCCATTTTGTGTTTGGATTGTTCATGTTCAATCTTACTACGCTGTAATTTGGGGCGTCCAGATCCGTTAAAATATACGCATTTTTACCGTGTATGTCAAGCAAATAAAATTCCGCATTCCTGCCTGTTATAAGCGGATTTATTTTATTATCAGAAACCGAAAACTTTTTGTAATACAGTTCATTGTTTACATTGTCTGAAACGCTTATTATCAGATATTTTCCGTCACTTGAACGGTCCAAGGAGCATGATTTATTTGCGCCAAGTCCTACGCCGAATACCTCCTTATCCTCAGATTGCTGTGTGCCCATCTTATGAAAGTATACATGCGCTACTTTTTCAGGAGCGCTGTGCGTTTCTATATCCGGCCAAGCCGAATAATAAAAACCGTAATTATGCGATACCCATTCCATGCTGAATAATTTTAAATTTTCAAGTTTGTCCTCATGAATCTGGCCTGATCTAAGGTCAATAATATTGACCGATACGGTGTCCACTCCTCCTTCTGAGAGGGCATAAGCCAATACTGTGCCGTCATGGTTTGGAAAATAATCTAGGATTGCAACCTTTCCGTCTTTGCTTATTTTGTTTGGATCTACTGCTACATTGAGCTCGCCATCTTCTCCATCCTTGTAACACAGCACCGGATGCTCCTTTTCAGGGCTGCTGACATATACGAAATAGCGCTGTTTTCCATTAGGCAGGAAAGTTGGAGCTGGATATGGGGCATCGCCGTTTTTTGCATCCAGAATTTTTTCCAACTTCTGCCCTATGTCTTTTCTTTGTGATACGCTATCCAAGTACTTTCTAGCGTTTATGTTTTGACCGTCTATCCACTTTTTAACTTCAGGATCATCCTTATTTTCAAGCCATCTGTATGGGTCCCTTACAACATTTCCGTGTATGATCTCCTTTATATCCTCAGGCTTATTATTCGGCTTTACTACTGCCGATGGATTTTTGTTAATAAACATCGCATTCACACTTCCCTACCATCAGCTAATACGGCTGACAAGTGCAGACACACCCAATTTATTATGTGTATCTAAGTCAGTATATTAATATTTCCTACAAAAATATATCAGCATGAGCGTTCAAATGATGGTTTAGCTTCAAATCAGGTATGCATATATGGCCAATAAGTACTCATTAATTTTAGTAAACAATAAAAACTCCCTAAAGGAGATAGTCCGGGAAGATGTAAGCAGAGCAGTAAAATATGATCAGGTAGCAAAAGAAGAGGAGCGAATAGAGTCCATATTCAATGAGCTTAAAGCCAAAGGCAAAATGAAAAATACAGATTCAGTAAACGTAGTGAAGGGAAACTATGGCGAGCTCATACTCCCACGTGCAAGGCCTCTGGGCGAGAATCAAAAAGGCAGTTTTGCAAAGACTGCCACAAGCATCCTTATATCAAAAAATACTGGAGACTTCCTCGAAGATCTGTATTACCGCAAGAACAAGAGAGTCATAGATATGGATGTGCAGCTTAGCAAGATTTTTACCGATAGGGAGGTCATGGCATGTCTTCTCCGCGAAGATTTTCATAACAACAAAAAAACAATATTAAAAGAGGGTATAAGAAGCGTGATATCAAGCGCAGTATCCACTGGCGCAGGCATAGGCATATACCTGGACACTATAGGCAATTTCAGGATGCTGATAGAGCAGGCTTCAAATCTCTTCCTTTCAGGTCCCAAATTCGGCTACGCGCTTGCGATTTTCATTGGAACAGGGATAATACGCAGTGTTGCCATGCTGCGCATAGACAGGACCAGGGAATCAAAGGCAGACATGTTTGCTGCAAATGAGGTTGGCAGAGATGCAACGGCGTCTATGCTATTAAAGACTCAAATTGCACAGGAAGCCCACAATTCAGCTTCAATTAAAGAAGCTACAAGGTATTCACTGCTTATCCATAAGGCAAAGAACATTGCAATGAAGGTAATAGGAAAGGATAAGCGCACAGAAAAAAGAATAATGCACCTCTACGAGTTTTCGGGATGAAGCACTCCCTTCCATGCATTTATAAAAGTTAATACCCATTATAGTAGTGATGGGTTATGCCTGAAGATGGGTTTGCTGCATTAGAATCCAGGGTCTTTGAGGCGCTTGAAGGCAAGCTTGGCTTCATACACAATGATGACGATCTTTACAAATATATAGAAAGCGTTGTCAAGTCCATAGATCTGTCTGCAGACAAGCAGACGGTCGACAGGATAGCTTCCGACGCAAAGAAATTCGACCCCATAGACCAATATCTCCGCGACATAAATGTCGAAGATATAATGGTTAACAACACCGAAAACATATTCCTTTACAATAATTCTCAAGGAGACGTAAAACTTCCCAATAAGTTGGATTCGATAGACGACCTCAACATGTTTGTCAGGAAGCTTAAGATGTATGCAACTACTTCAACTGCCAATAAGCACATATATGACGTGCACCTTCCAAATGGCTCAAGGTGCAATATAGTTGATTCGCCTCTTGGCCCGGCAATAACTATAAGAAATTTCAAGCCAAACGCACTCAGCATAATAGACCTTGTCAATGCCGGAGAAATTAGTTATAATCTTGCAGCCAGATTTTGGTTGTATTCTGACGGGCTAGGTGTAAGACCTGCAAACATGCTGATAGGCGGCATGCCAGGAAGCGGCAAGACAACCGTCCTCAATGCAATGTTCAGCTTCTTCAGGCCTGAAGCAAGGATAGTCGTGCTTGAGGAAACATACGAGATAAACACGTCAACCCAAGAAAACTGCGTAAGGCTGGAGACAAGCCCCGAAGTCACGCTTGAAGACCTGTTGAAGAATGCTCTCAGAATGAGGCCCGATCTGATAATAATAGGCGAAGTAAGGGGCGCAGAGGCAAAGGACATGATGGCCGCAATGTCTATAGGTAAATCGGTAATGAGTACATTGCATGCACATACAACAAGAGATATTGTGACAAGGCTTGAGCATGATCCAATGAGGATAAGCAGGGACACCATCCCGCTTGTGGATGTATTTACAATAGTATCGCAGGTGAATGTTGACCATAAAAAACAGAGGAAGGTAACGCAGGTATCTGAGTCCGCAGGTATAGAAACCCAGGTGCTGCTCTCTGATCTTTATACATACGATTACAAAACCCATAAGGGGTCTGACATACTTCCAAGTGTAACCTACAGGGATGTTCTTTCAAAAGCTACAGGCAAGAATCCCACTGACATAATTGCAGAAGAAAACAGGAGGTCTAAGATACTAGAAAAGCTGAATTCGCTTGGAGTGCGCGATCTTCACAGCATAAACGAGTTCTGCAGGGATTACTACGACAATCCATCAGCTGCAATGAAGAAGATAGGGCTGGAAGGGCTGGGCACATTCGATTGACACAATACCCGCTTCAAACTAAGAAATAGATGTGCAAATTCAATACTCCCTCAGTTTTTCATAGCTTTCCTTTGCAGCGTTCTGGGTCAGTCTTATGAATCTGGCATTTTTTTTCAGTTCATCAAAACTTGCTGCACCACAGTAGCTCATTCCCGATTTTACGCCTCCGAGCAGTTGCTCCACAACCTCCTTTACGTTACCCCTGTATGGCACCACCGACTCTACTCCCTCCGGAACTATCTGCGATGCTTCGTCTGGATCTATATGTATATTGTCTAGCTTCTTCTTTGATATGTTTGCACCTAATGACGCCATGCCCCTATATGCCTTAAATTTAGCACCATCCCTCCTTATGAAAAATCCCGGGCTTTCATCGGTTCCTGCAAAAAGGCTCCCTATCATGACTGCCGCAGCTCCTGCCGCCAATGATTTTGTTATGTCTCCAGAATCCTTTATGCCGCCATCCGCTATTATGCTTATCCCAAGCTTTTTTGAAGCAGAATAGCATTCCATTACTGCAGTGAGCTGAGGCATGCCCGCTCCGGTAACTCTTCTTGTAGTGCATGCTGCACCGGGACCTATGCCTACCTTTATACCGTCAGCTCCTGCAGAGAACAAATCTTCAACGCCTTCAGGAGTTGCGACATTTCCGGCTATCAGAACAGTGTCTGTAAGCTCCTTTTTGACTTTTTTTATTGCATTCATGACGCTTTCTGTATGTCCATGGGCGACATCAAGCACAAGCACGTCTACTTCAGCTTTAGCAAGAGATTTAGCTCTTTCAATATAATCCCCCTTTATTCCTATTGCAGCTCCAACAAGCAGCCTGCCTTTTCTGTCCTTGGCAGATCTTTCAGATTTTATGTTTCTGTATATGTCTTTTGAGGTAATCAGCCCTCTTACTATATTTCTTTTATCAACCAGCGGTAATTTCTCAAGCCTATTCTTGTCAAGGCTCTTAAGCGCTGCGCCAAGCGTTATTTTAGGATCTGCAACTACTAGTTTTTTTCTTGGAGTCATTGCCTCTTCAACTAGCATTTTTCCATCAGTTACAAATCTTACGTCCCTGTCAGATAGTATGCCAAGCAGCCTATTCAGGCGGTCTACCACAAGCAGCCCACTGACTCCACTTTTTGACATTATTTCTTTAGCTTCATCTATATTGGAATCCTTGCTTATGCTGTAAGGTTTGTCTATTACATATGCTTCAGACCTCTTGACCTTCTGTACTTCAGCTACTTCTCTCTCAATCTCCATAAATCTGTGTATGATGCCGAGCCCTCCCTCTCTTGCAATGGCAATAGCCATAGCCGATTCTGTTACCGTATCCATGTTTGCAGTTATTATCGGCATATTGAGTTCTATGTCCTTTGCTATATGCGTAGCGGTGTTTACCGAATTTCTGGATTCTATGCGAGAGCGTCTTGGCACAAGCAATACGTCGCTATAACTAAGCCCAAAAGGAATATCCTGGTTCAAGAGAATCCCCTAAATGTATCAAAGCAAAAAATTAAAAACATTCCAGTAGCTTCAGAGCCATCTAAAATGAAATATGCCCTGATCTGGACCAGCAAAATAAGCTTTATAAATCAGAAAAACTACACCTTATTCAGGATTTTAATGCCATTTAAGTTTCAACACAAAGAGTTATCTAAACTCTTAAGAAGAAGTGAAGAATTCGAAATAACTTCCTACAATACGAAAGAAATCAACAAGCAGCTTTTAGATAAGCTGATTAATTTTGACACGAGGTGCTTTCCTGCTACCTCTAAGGAGGATTCCAAATACGACTTTATAGATTCAGATAGGGTATATGTGGCAACAAATAATTCAGGAGAGATCATAGGAACGCTTGTGCGAGAGCCAAAAGGCAGGAAAAAAGCATATGTTACTACTGTCTGTGTCATAGAGTCTGAAAGAGGTAAGTATGTATACCAAGAATTACTGCGTTCATGCATATCTGGTGCCATCTTCGATAACATAACTACAATAAAAGGGCATACGCAGAACGCTAAAGTGGAATATGGCCTTAGGAAATTGCTAGATAATTTAATCATGGAAAATAAAATAGATAAATACACTATAAAAAGGAAAATTAAAAAAAACTATTTTGAAGACTGGGTTCATCCTGCAGGTTTATCGGATCTAAAATCAGAGTCTGGAGAATTAAACAAGATTTACGCCTCTCTTGGAAGCGCCGACGCGTTCTTGCTCACAGTGCATATCCAGCTACATTCGATGTGAGTGTTGATCCGTGCTTTATCTGTGGAAAGCCGTCACGCTGTAAATTCTATAGCCGCTCTGCTTCTTTCATCTCGGACATCTTAGCGGCAAGGATCTTCCAAAGCTTTCTAGCTCTTCAACTAAATTTCTGGTGGTTATTTTGCTTTATAACTGCCGCAGCGCGTCTATTGGCTGCATCTTAGAAGCCCGCCAAGCAGGATATATTCCGGCTATTATGCTTACAACCACGGCTACAAGAATTGCTTCTGCAACAGTAGTTACTGTCAAGAGTGGCGAGAAAGACAGGCGAGGAGCCTGGAGATGTTGATCTAGAGAATGCTGCCCCTCCTCCCGCTCTAAACGTACTGCCACTTGGAGGTGTCTGACCTATTGTTGAATTTGATGGTGCAGAAGAACTTGAAGCTACTGCAGCTAGGCCGTATGATGCCGCTGCCCCTACTAAAATTCCTATTATCCCGCCTATAATACCTATAAGTACTGCCTGCACCAAGTGGCATATATATCAAGAAAGAGAGGCGTCTTAGAGAATTTAGGGTTAAGTGAGTCGTAGACGCTATCATTATCCTCAATCACCAACAAAACCTTTAAATCCGAGGAGTAAAAAGGGTAAGGAGATAACCTTCTTCACAAATTCTTGGTCAGAAAAGTGCCCTGTTATTAATTGCAGATGCACCTCTCCTAGGCTTAAGACAATAGAATAGCATTATCTATTGAACTTATCGTAAATAGTTACACCATCTATTATTCGTGTTCTGTATTTAGGTTTTTCATGACTTGAAGTCCACGACTCTCTATAATTTGGACACGGATGCCCATCCTCACGAGCCCAATCCGTTTGTATTTTTTTATACAACGAGTAATCTTCTTCGCTCTTTGTGCTTGCCTTTTCACTAAGCGATGTAGTAAATACCGGTTCTGAATGCAATTCGCAGAATATTCGCTTGCAGTAATCACAGACATAGACAGCCTCCTCGTTACATGCATTTTTCTTACATATCGGTACAGAAGAATAACTTAATAGTTTCTTGATTAATTCTTCGCCTTTGATTCTATCAATCAGTTCTTTTGATTTAATTTGTTTAACGAGATTAAGATAATATTTATCCTCTTGATAAATGTATTTTTCTAATTCTTTTCTAGATTCTAATACATTTTCATTACTTTTTAAGGTTTTTTGTATGCTTTTATCTAGATTTTCTAAGAGTTCTTTTATGGAAACCATTTTGTATGCTAAGGCAGAATTATACTCCTCTTTGATCTCTGCTGCTTCATTTTTTCCCACATATTCATAATATCTAAATTTAATTTTAGTTAGTACGTTTTTATCATTTATATTTATAGTTTCTCTTTTTTTCTTAGGTATTAAATCAGGATTATTTTTAGTTCCTGTATTTTTTGTTATATTTTCAACAAAATTTTCTTCCTTAATTTGTACAACTTTTGCCTTTTTATCCTTCAACGCATCTACAATCTTCTTAAATTTATTTTCTTCGGAATCTAATAGTTTATTTCTAGAGAACAAGCTAAAGATACTCTTGAAGTAACGTGTTTGTTTTATTTGATTATCTCTTTGTTCTAAAGTTCTTCTATAATTTAGAATTTTATCTTCTAGAGTATTAATTATAACAAAATTCGAAGACAAATCCTCCGATAGTAAATAATATAATTTATCA
>JAJZLN010000008.1 GCA_021803425.1 Microcaldota archaeon
GACTGTCCCCGCAACTTCAATACCAACCACTTCGGTTGTGAGCACTACCACTTCCATTCCTACAACCATTCTTCCTGCATCGACAACTTCCGCAATCCCTCCTCTGCTCAACAGCAGCGTCACTTCTGCAACCGTATCCGCGAATTCATCCGCAACAATACCTGCAGTTATAAATTTCGGCAATTCAGGTGCAGTCATAAAGGTCTATTCAGCATCCCAAACACCTGCAAGGATAATGCTCACGATTTCAAATGCGTCTGGCAGCGTGAAGCTCGCCGCAGGCCTCTACGCAGTATCAGTGCTAAACATTTCCTCCAATTCGCAGCTCTCCCGCATAGACGTCAATGTGAGCTATCCATGCAGCCTCCCATCGAACTCCGTGGCTCCTTACATGTTCGTGGACGGCGCATGGCAGAAGCTGGCTAATTATACTGTAAATCCATCCACATGCACGGTCGAGGTGCCTTCAGCGTCCGCGGGGTTGATAGCGATTCTCTCCACCTCTCCAAAGCCGATATCCTTTTCAACAATACTTCTGGCAGTAATCGCGGCGATGGCAATCGCTATAGTTGCACTTTTATTGTACACTATAAAAAATAAGATCCGCCATCGGGCTTCGAAATGATAATACACTGCAAAATGTCTTTGTTAATCCGATATTAGTCTGTCCAAGGCTTTTTTCACTGCTTTTTCTTTGTTCGGCTCAGATCCGAGTGTGTCTAGAAGCTCAGCAGGCCCTATATTACCGATATCTACTCCAGCTCCGCGTATTTTCTCGAGAAACACGCCCATTCCATAATCCTTTACGGACATATTTCCAAATGCAACCTGCGAATCCTGCTTGGCGCTTCCTTCTGACAGTCCAGCGCCCAGTTTGGATATCTCAACTGCGGCTCTGCCTGCATATCTTCTAGGTATGTCGTTAAGCTCAAGTCCGATATCTAATCCTCGCATGTTTTTGCCTTCCAGCACGATCCTAACTATCGGAACGCCATCCTTTCTTTCTATTGCCTGGTCCACAAGCTTCTTGACCGAATCTACCAATGATGTTTGGTCAGTGACGCTCCCAAGGTCCAGTCTCTTCATTATGAATTCGCGAGTATCTATGCTGATGAATTCGCTGCTGTAGGTTTTGGTGTCAAACAACCAAAAGCCTTTTTTCCCCTGTTCTCCTTCTTTGAGCTGCGTCAACACAGTGCTACCAGGTATGAGTAGCTTCTTACCATGCGCTTCGGCTGCAATGCTGTTATGTATGTGCCCGCATACATATAGGTCAAAGCCCTTTGGGAGTTCATCGATGCGCATGAACTGCTCGTTGAAAGGAAGCATTTCATAAAGTGATTCGTGGAACATGAAAATATTGAATGCATCCCCGATTGGTACTGGATTCTCGTTTTTTACTACCTCTGAAAACCTCTCATCCGCGATCCCTCCGATTCCGCGTATAGCTATCTTTTCGTTGCCCAGGCTAATCACTGCCGTAGCGTTGCTGACGTCAACAAGAAGTCCGGCAAGCCCCAATATGTCTACCGGATCTGCAGCATCCTGCGCCCTCCTTTCATGCGTTCCCGGTATGGCTACTATCGGAACTTTTGTAAAATGTTTTCCCTCTCCAATGAAATCCACCACATGCGCATTCCATTTCCTGGCGGATAGATTCCTGAAGAGATTTATTGATTCTGCAATGACGTCAGGCTTCGGCGCCCTCATGTCGAATATGTCGCCCGGTATCAGAAGCGCATCGGCAACATCTGCAGCTTTGTTCAGAGCGCGCTCTGCCTGCGCATAGGCATCCTCCCGAAACCTTTCATATCCCAAATGGAAATCTGAAAGTATTGCAATCTTCATGTCAAGCCTCCTGCGACATCGTCTTCTCTATGCTCTCCGTTATTTTCTCCGGAGGGTACGACAATTTGATCAGCTTGGTATGCCCCCGTATTCCCTTTCCAGACTCATAGGTCATTATTATTCCCTGCATGTCTAGGTCGGATATGTATTTTCTGTACCATCTCGCGCTCTTGGGCTCTTTTTCGAGCGATTTGGCCAGGGAAGAGTATTTTTCATATACGTCCCCGCTGAAAAGATACATATCCCCATTGTCGCTTAGCTTCTTATACTTGCTTCCGTGAATCGTAAGCAGCGCAATGGCATAAACAATGAGCTTCTGGTGCTCAGGGAGCGTATTTATCACTTCATATGCTATCTCTTCTTCCGCGGACTTTGCGGCAGCAGTTATCTCGGCAGTGCTTATGGTTGCAGCACCGTTTTCTTCGGCCATCTCTCCGGCCTTTGAAAGGATCTTCAAGGCAAGCCTTGCATCCCCGCTCTCCTTTGCGGCTATCGCCGCTGCGAGGTTTATTGACGCTTGGTCAATCACATTCTTCTTGAATCCTTCCTCGGCCCTTTCCTTAAGTATCAGTGCCAGCTCGTTTGAGTTATAAGGGGGGAACGCAAGCTCATTTTCATACAGGGTTGACAAGCTCCTCGGATCAAGGTTTTCCTTGAAAGCAACATTATTGGATATTCCGACTATGGTTATCCCTCCAGATTTCATGTCGCCGTTTGCCCGTGTAAGCGTATATATCAAATCATCGAGGTCTCGCACTATGTCTATCTCGTCAAGCACTATAACCAGCACCTTCCCGTCTTCCTCTATCCAGCTTATGAGCTTCTCATATATATCGACTATACCATATCCTCTCTTGGCATACACCGGCATGTATTCGCTGACGATCTTATGCAGCACCCTGTACCTTGAATTGTAAATCCTGCAGTTCACATACGATATGTGCGCTTTTGATATTGGAAGATTCCTTATCCTGTCCACCACATTCTTTATGCATGAGGTCTTTCCTGTGCCTGTCTTGCCA
Source organism: Microcaldota archaeon (assembly GCA_021803425.1). Lineage (GTDB taxonomy): Archaea > Micrarchaeota > Micrarchaeia > Micrarchaeales > CABMGC01 > JAJZNA01. Next base: position 2,871 of record JAJZLN010000008.1, read on the forward strand.
TATATGAACAGATTCCTGCCCCTTTCCCCCCTGAGCGAAGGCGTTATGTATTTGGCTATCTCCTGTATCTGCTTGTCCCTGAACAAAAGGTTGCGCGGCATGTAATGCGGGGACAGCGCCTCGCGCGTACCGAATATCCTGCTTTCCTTGAATATATCATCAAAAGGTTCAGCCACATGACCACCGCGCCTAACCTGTTAATCTCTTGATTATACTTATAAACTCTTCTCTAATTGATTCGTCTTCCTCTACTGGCAATTTTCCGCTATCGCTGAGTTCTCCAAACTTTTTATCATATCTTACATAACCGAGCACATCACAGTTAATCGCCGAAGCAACTTCATTAGCGCCGCTCAAGGAGCCGTCCGACATGGTTTCCACAACGCCCAATACTGCTGCGCCCAGCCTCTTAGCCATCATTCCCGACCTTATCGTATTTGCTGCTGCTATATGCTGTGGCGTTGTTACAAGCAAGAAACCATCCAGGTCCAGCAGCTGTATTATGGACAGAGCAGTGTCGCTGGTGCCTGGTGCAAGGTCAAGTATCAGGTAGTCAAGTTCACCCCACTCCGCATTCTCAAGAAATTCCCGTATCATCTTGCCTATCATCGGACCTCTCCATATTATCGGCTTCCTGTTATCATCAACGAACATTGCCGTGGATAGTATCTTCACTCCATTTTTTTCTGCTGGCTTGAGGGGATACTCGTCGGGGAACACTCCTCCCATCCCAAGAAACATGAGAACATTTGGGCAGTCTATGTCTGCGTCAAGAAGACCAACCTTATATCCCTCTTTGCTCAGTTCAAATGCAATGTTTACCGCAACCGTTGTCTTCCCAACCCCTCCTTTTGCGCTATAAACCCCTATCTTGTGTTTAATCCCAGAAAGCTTCTGTTTTATGGCCTTCTTCTGCTCTATTACTTGAAGTATTGAAGGATGCGCATGTGGCGGCAGTCCTTCTTTTTGTGCGTCGCTCTCAGTAATACAAATCACCTGATTCCGGTAGTGCCGTTAATGCGCGGTGTCAATGCGCATTTTCCGCATGCCTGATAAGTTTATGCATGATATATTATAAAATCATATCGGGAAAATCTATCCCATTCAGAGGCGGCTTTTTCAAGTTACGAGAAAACCACCAACACTTCCAGGCCAATGCAAAACCTCCAAACCATATATTTATATATCAAATTTAACAAATTATATATCGTGTTTCCAATGCAAAATCAAAGCTATAATGGTACTGCAAGGCAAAAACCTCCAAGAATGCATGTAGCTCGCAGCAAGACATATGCAGGGGTGTCTCAAGATATTCTTTCAATATCGAGTCAAACTTTAAACATCCTGTATGACGTAACAACTACTGACGAAAAAATAAAAAAAACCATTTTAGAAGTTGTCAATATTTTTAGTACTCTTATAAAAGAGATTGATTTTTCGGTTTTCGGAATAAAAAATAATACCAAAGAAGAGAACTTAGACGAGCTTGCAAAGCTAAAAATGGCAAAACAGCTTAATATTGTAGCATTTTCAGACAGCCCGTTCTGGAGCGAATTGAGGGATAGTACCCTGCCAGAATCCTCTAGGAAGCTTTTAAGGAATACTGACCGCCTTTCCGTAGAGATTATAGAGCTTATTGAGGATGCCTATGATTTTGCATACAAGCATCCGGACAGGAAACGAAAAGAAATAGCCAATGAACTTAATTACATACGAAAAAATCTCAATAACATATCAGAAGCTCTTAGTAAAACCTCCATGAGCATAACTTATCAAATGGGCGGCAACGGCGAAAGCGAAGATCCAGAAAACTGACATCCCCCCACGAATAAATCCTGCGGAGTTCCTCTGCAATTGCAGATGGTTTTGGGTTCTGCCATTCATGGAGCCGCATCTTTGGGCGTATCAGCGCCTCCTTGAATAAATCCTGTCTTTATTTGATTGACTTATGTTGCTTTGAATTGATTGGCGCAAAGGACATGACTGTTGCAAAGCAAAAGTATATAATAATAATGAAACAATATATCTGTGTCTAATTATAAGGTGCAATTAATGTATCCAAATGTCCAGGCTTATGATAGAGGGGTAATGTTCAATCCCGACGGCAGGTTGTTTCAGGTAGAGTACGCTAAGGAAGCTGTAAGGAAAGGCGCTACATCAATAGGAATCACCACAGGTGATTCTGTGGTGTTCATCGCACACAAAAATGTCGGCGAGCCTCTGGCAGTGCCCTCAACCATACAGAAGGTGTTCAAAATAGATACCCACATAGGTGCAACGTATAGCGGCATGGTTGCAGACGGATTGCATATAATAGATATTGGCAGGTCCTCGGCCCAGAATCATAAGATGGTTTTTGATGACAGGAAGTCCGTTGAATCCCTGGCAAAGCAGATATCATCGTACATGATGCAGGCAACGCAATACGGCGGAATGAGGCCGTACGCAATATCCGCTCTGCTAGGCGGCGTTGATGATATCCCGAGACTTTATGAGATAGAACCTGGCGCATCGTTTTTGGGATACAAGGCCGATGCAATAGGCATGGGGAAGAAGCTTGCGACCGAAATCTTGGTAAAGGAATACAAGGAAGACATGGATCTTGACGATGCGATAGGCCTTGGTATAAAGATAATAAAGAAGGCCAGCGAATCGCCTGTAAGTCCGGACAACATAGAGATAGGGTATGTGCAGGATTCCAAAGAGTTCACGATCCTAGCACCTGAAAAACTAAAGCAATATCTCTGACAAATATAATATTTACTATTTTATAGACAGTGAAAACAGATGTCGAAGACAGTAATAGCAAAGTATTCTGTGGGGGGAGAGCGTTTCGAGATATTTGTAGATGCAGATCTTGCATATGAATATATAACCGGAAAGAAGACAGATCCAAAGGTGCCCCTGCAGGCGGACGACATATTTTCAGATGCCAACAAAGGGGAAAGGCAGAGCGCCGAAAAGGTAAAAAAAGCATTTGGAACTACGGACTTGGCGAAGGTTGCAGAAACCATACTCAAGCATGGAAATGTCCCGATAACTACCGAGCAGAGGAATAAGCTTCTGGAGGAGAAGAGGAAGCAGATAATCAACATCATAGCGAGGAATTCTGTAGATCCAAGGACAAACGCGCCGCATCCTGTGCAGAGGATAGAGAATGCGATGGAGTCCGCAAAGGTGCAGATAGATCCTTTCAAAGGCGCCAATGAACAGGTGGACTCTATAGTAAAGAAGATAAATATGCTGCTTCCAATTAAGTTTGCAACAGCCAGGATGGAAGTAGTAATCCCTGCCGAATATGCTAACAGGTGCTACGGACTACTAAAGCAATACGGGCTTAAATCTGAGGAATGGCTGTCAAACGGTTCGCTCAGGGCGGTGCTGGAGTTCCCAGCAGGGCTCCAGGGAGAATTTTTTGAAAAGCTGAACAGCTTTACAAAAGGAAATGCAGTAACAAAGAATTTGGTGTAAACATGCAAAAAATAGTTGTGCCTGGGGAGAAACTTAGTGATGCCCAGATAAGGATTGAGAATACAATATCCGACAGTAAGGGTACCTTTTCATGCATAATGGGTTCCTATGATGATGAAAAGAAGGTGCTCGTGCCTCTTGAAGGGCTGTGGAATCCGAAAAGGGACGACCAGGTAGTTGGCGTGGTCGAAGAGGACAAGGGAAACATGTATATCATAAACTTGAATGCTCCGTACAAAGGCCTGATGCTCTCAAAATTCCTGGAATTTGAGCTTAAGGCGGGCGACATCATCACGGCGATAGTAAAGGAGCTTGAAAAGGGAGGGACCGTCATGCTTCTGAGGCCAAGGGTTCTTGAGGGCGGCAAGATAATTTCAGTAAAGCCATCGAAGATACCAAGAATAATAGGCAAGGGCAATACAATGATAAAGCAGATAACCGATGGCACAGGGTCATCAATAACGATAGGGTTGAACGGAGTGATATGGCTTAACGGAGGCAATGTAGATCTTGCCACGAGTGCGATACTTAAGGTTGAGGAAGAGGCACATACGTCAGGACTCACCGAAAGGATAAGGGATATGCTCACTGAAAAGGTGCTATGATGGGCGGAAGCAACAAACCTGAACTGATAAAAGACGGAAAAAGGCTAGACGGGCGCTCTCCGGACCAACTCAGGCCAATAAAGATTGAGGTTGGAGTAATCAAGAATGCGGTAGGCTCTGCATACATCGAGTGGGGAAACAACAAGATAATAGCCGGAGTATACGGACCAAAGGAAGCATTGCCGAAGCATATTCAGGATCCTGAAAAAGCAATAATCAAATGCAGGTACTCCATGGCTCCGTTCTCGTCATTGGAGGAGCACGGCAGAACGGGCCCCAACCGCAGGTCGACAGAAATATCCAAAGTCACAAAGGAGGTATTCGAGAATGTGGTGCAGCTTGAAAAGTTTCCGGGAGCCGAGATAGATCTGTATATTGAAGTGCTGCAGGGCGATGGCGGTACAAGGGCTGCAGGCATAACCGCAGCAGCAGTGGCTCTCGCAGCCTCCGGAATACCAATGACCGATATGCCATATTCCGTGTCCGCAGGCAAGGTGGGTGACGCTGTGATACTCGATCTTAACAAGATAGAAGATAATTTTTCAGACGCTGATATGCCTGTGGCCATAAGCCCGAGAACCGGCGAAATGCTGCTCCTGCAGATGGATGGCAACCTGACGAAGCAGGAAATAAACACTGCAATGCAGATGATACTAAAATCAGGGGCAGAGATATCCAGAATACAGAAAGAAGCGCTGAAATCACAGTACGAAAAGATACTGGAAAAGTACAACAAGTGATGCTATGCAAATAAGAACTGTAACAGAGGATTATATAAAAGACCTTTTGGACAAGGGCATCAGGGAGGATGGAAGGGAGCTGACTTCGTACAGGAACATTTCCATAAGGAAGGGCGTGATACCCAGCGCAGAAGGATCTGCAGAGGTAATGCTTGGCAATACTAAAGTGCTTGCAGGAGTCAAGCTAGGTATAGGCGAACCAATGCCAGACAAACCTGAAGAGGGCAATTTGATGACCAATGCCGAACTGCTCCCAATAGCCTCGGAGTCGTACGAAACTGGCCCTCCGTCTCCAGAATCCATAGAGCTCGCCAGAGTGGTGGACAGGGGAATAAGGGCGGCAAACGTTGTAGACCCAAAATCGCTCTTCATAGAGAAGGATAAGGTATGGAGCCTTTTTGTAGATGTTTATATACTTAATTATGACGGCAATCTCTTCGATGCAGGAACGCTGGCAGCAGTATCCGCTCTTGCAACCGCAAGGATGCCAAAATACGAAAATGAGGCCGTAATACGCGAAGGGAATCTCGGGAAGCTCAGGACCGAGAATATCGTTACGTCGTGTACGTTCGCAAAGATAGGCAAAAAGTTAATACTTGATCCTGATTCGAATGAGGAGGAATTCATGAATGGAAGGATTACAATAGCCAACGATGAGAATTCAATACGGGCAATGCAAAAGGGTCTGTCAGGTTCCTTCTCTCCCAAAGAGCTGGAAAGCCTTATGGATGTCACATTCGACAAGTCGAAGGAGTTGAGGAGACAAATAATTCAATTAGGTGAATGAGCATGGCAAATTTCAATGTAAGGTACGGAGTTAGCCTCAGAAAGAGGTATATGGCTGTAAAGGCTGACAAGCAGCGAAAGTACAGGTGCAGCGTGTGCGAAAAAGTTGCAGTCAAGAGGAAAGGAAATGCAATATGGCACTGCAAGCACTGCAATTCCACATTTGCCGGAGGAGCATACACCTTCAAGACAACTGCAGGCGAAACTGTTAGCAGGATGCTTAGTAAATGATTCTATGCCAAAGATCACATACGCACCGGCAGAGGAACTCATCGTTCACGACATAATAGAAGTAACCAAGGACGATCTGCTCAGGGAGAGGGTTACTCCGGCTGGTACCATACCTTTGATGTGGTGCAATGGCATATTATTCTCGTTTTCATCATTGCCTATGACCGACGATGTTACAAAGGATTATCTCAAAGGCAAGTTACACTGGCTCGAAGTCCATTTTGCAAGGATGGATAGGTATATCCCTGTACTTCCTCTCAGCGAGGAAGAATACAAGGCATCAATAAGCGTGAGGATAATAGATACCTCAACGTCGGAATTGCACAGGGAATTCGTGAAATGGCTTAAGTCTAATGTAAACGCTAAAACAAAAACGTGATAAAATGGTTTATGTATGCATACACTGCGGCAAGGAAACAAAGTCGCTGGAAAAATTCATCAGATGCCAATACTGCGGCTACAGGGTGCTTGCAAAGAAGAGGTCGTCTCTTGCAAAGGAAGTTTCAACAGACTAAGGCTTTAAAGCATGTTTTTACTCAAAACGCGATGTCATGCGAAACTCGGTGTTTTCTGCTAAAATAATTATTTTCATATCCATTATCTACTTTATTACGTCTGCTGCTGCGACATCGCCCTCCCTTTTCTCAGCAAACCAATTAACCATTACAAATACTGTAATAGATGTTGGTCAGATATCAGTTGCTAACATTGTGGTGAGCGGCGGATCCGGAGGCCCGTATTCGGGGCAGTGGAGCTGGATCAATTCCAACGAAACGACATTTCAATTGGTAAACACAATAGCTGTGGGGTCTACTATAGACGCATTCGCAATAAATCCACAGGGCACCATTGCATATGCTGCCAATGGCACATATAGCGGCAGTCAGATGTATGGCAATACAATATTTGTTATAGATCTTTCATCAAACACCGTAGTAAACACAATAAAAGTTGGTGCCACTCCTTTTCCAGTTTTCAGCCCATCAGGCTCAATTGCATACATTTCAGTAGGCGCTTGCGACCACATAATCGGTCCTAATTGCCAAGGCAATACGATAAATGTGACTGATGTTGCAACAAATACGGTGATAAATTCCATTGTTTCTGGCACCACGCCCACATTCTTATCCTTCAACCCTTCCGGCACCTTGGTGTATGTTCCGAATCTAAATTCAGGCACAGTAAACGTAATCGATGTCGCAACAAATGTTGTGGTAAATACCATAATTGTTGGTTCTTCTCCTTCTGCCGCTGTCTTCAACCCTTCCGGCACCCTTGCTTATGTCACAAATCTCGGAAGCAAAAGCATATCTGTAATTGATGTGAGTACCAATACTGTAGTCAACACCATTCCGGTTGGAAACGGCTTTTCTGGGCCGTGGCAAATTGCCTTCAACCCTTCCGGCACCCTCGCGTACGTTGCTAACGGCAACTGTGTATTTGCCTGTGAGGGCAATACAATAAGCGTAATCAACGTGGCAACTAATACTGTAGTCAATACCATATCAACCAGTCTGTCATCCGGCGCCGCGCCTTCATTTGTCCAATTCAATCCTTCCGGAACAATTGCCCTGGCAGCGAATCAGGGGGGCAACTTCATCTCTGTAATCGATGTAGCAACCAATACGGTAATAAAAAACATACCGCTGCTGACATCCACAACGAATTCCAATTTCAATCCTTTAGGAACCATGGTCTACGTTGTGAATTACGATCCGATTACAAACACCATAAGAGTATACGGCAGCCTTCCCGAAACATCGTTGCAGGAAATACCTTCTTCAGGAACGATGCAGCTGAAAATATCTCCAACCAACCAAAATACCATGACATTCACGTTCAACGGGGTTTCATATATTCAAAGCACAGATTCAAATACGGTATACGGCACATGGCCTCTCTACGGGTTTGCTCAGGACAATGGCACTAACATATACTATTACGGAAGCAATACTGTGCTTCTTTCAAATACGCTCACTATAGATCCTGCGCCATCCGTATCGCTTACGGTACAAACGGGATCTGGGATACCTACAAATGCCATAATGTATGGGAATTCGATAATCACAACTGCAGCAGTCACCGGAGGAACAGGCAACTTCATATACGCATTCACGCTCGACAACGCAGAAGCTCAGAATACTGTCTCATCATCAACCCTCTCTTCCACCAACACTCTCGATGCATTAACAGTTCCCGGAAACTACGTATTCAATGTGATAGTCACTGACACCGGAACCACAACGCATTATTCAGTGCCTCAGGTGACAAACACCGTGGTAATAGAATCGAACGACCTGCTGTCTGCAACTTCATCAGGAAACCCCGGCTTCGCGGGCTTCTATTCTGCAGTGAATATAACATTCACCGGAACTCCGACGATAGGCAACCAGAGCGCATGGTCGCTTTACGTCAACGGGGCGCTCTTCGGAAAGACCGATTCAGTGATGCACTGGACGGAGCAGGGCTCACCCGGCACATATTCATTCACATTCACCAATCCCGGAAACTCTAACTACACTTCAGCATCGCTTGCGTCCACTCTGAAGGTCGGATCGCTCGGCACCGGCGGATCTGGAGTGTCATCTTCCTCACCTCCTCCTTCAACGACCACACCATCAACAGCAGTAACTACTGCGCCTCCATCAACTTCGCTCAACGATACAGTGAACTTAATGCACGGAGCATCGCAGCAGATAAGCTTCAACAACACCAGAGTAACTATTCAGCTTGTATCAAACAGCTCCTCAAATTCAACTGTTAAACTGCTTGTCGTCAATGTAACTGCGCTCTCTCCTAATGCGCCCAGCGGCTTCATAAAGCTTTCAGCTACGAACATCACATCCAATACGACCAAAGCGAATCACATAAATGTAAAATACAGCTATCCATGCAGCATCTTTGCAGCGTACATAAAGCCATTCATCCTTGAGAATGGTATGTGGGATGCAATATCTCCATTCACTGTAAACGCAACTTCATGCACCGTCTCATTCAGCATTCCTGCAGATCCCGTTGTTGCAATAATGGAGCAGAACCATACTGCGCCAAAAACGCCTTCAAATGCTTCAGCAGTGTCTACGTTGCTTCCTACAACTGCAATTGCTGCTCCTCAGCAGGTTCCATCTTCAACTTCAGGCATGCTTATTATCGCAGTAATCATAATCGCCATAATAATCATTGCAGCTATTTTGTACATGCTTAAGAACAGGAGGCCGAGACTTGGATCATAAATCGAAATAGCATTCATTTTATATCTAATTCCTGAAAATATCATTTTAAAAATAAGGGATAGCATCTAACTTTTATATCTTTTCAACATTATAGGATTGTGATGATCTTACTGTCTGATTTGTGATGACGATCTTGAGTGCTGATTTTATGGCTACCATATCAAGAGATGCGATAAAAAAACTTGTCAAGAAGCGTTTTGGTGCAGGCATTACCGAAAGCGGAGCTGAAGAGTTTGCCAAGATACTGGAGCATGAAGCTTCCGTGATATCTGCTTTTGCAGTTGAAAATTCAAAAAAGAACAAGCGCGATAAGGTTACGCGCAAAGATATCCGCGATTACGTGATAAAGGAGAAGATTTGATGCTCGTCGAGTCATACAAGGACAGCGATGGCAGAATTAAGACAGAAACATATGTTAAAGACGGGACACAGTTCTTTTGCATTGCTGAGACAATAAAGGACGGTGTTCTCATAACAGAGTTCAACCAGCGCTGCGAAGTCACAGACCAAGTTCTTTCCCCGGACAGAATCGCTTTAGCCGCTCTTTCAGCATATTTGGGCATCAAAGAGTTGAAGGTAATCAACCGCGCCGAATACTCCGGAATAAATCCGAAGGCCGAATGCAGCAGCTGCAGCAGCATAGGCATGCACAGGAAGCTTGACAAGGTGCCTCCTTCAGAAATATCCGATGTTCCGGTGATTCCTATCTTCGTCTGCAATAACTGCCATAAAAATCACTATTCACTGACCGATGCCTATCTTTCGAATCTTGTAAAGCGAAATGCACACCTCTTTGATGAAACCGAGCGTTCCGAGATTGGCCAGGATACAGAAAAGTCGATAAAGACGATCAATGAGTATATAATAAGAATATTTGCATCCAAGAAGATTAGCAGGATGCAAGTAAAGTGATCATATGCCTATAAACGTATCTGAATTATACAACAAGAAAATACTGACATTGGGAGGCAAGATGCTTGGCGAAGTAAAAGGAGTGATGCTTAACCTTGAAAACGGCGAAGTATCCCACCTCCTTCTTAATGACGTCTCAAATCTCATAAGGAGCCCGGATTTAAGGAACGATTTCATAAAAAACAGCATATCCTTCAAGAGGGTCAGAAAGATAAGCGAGTCGATAGTGATAAGCGAAAAGGAGTAATGGCGCATCAAAAAGAAGTCAGGCGTCATCGATTTTCTTGAATAGTATCTTCGGTTCTCCGATATTAAATTCCTTAATTATTTTTTCAGCGTTTTTGAAGGCCTGCGGCTTTTCATTTAAATACCCTAAAAGCTTTTCAGACGCTTCAGGCATGTGTGGATAAATCAATATTCCGAGCTCCCTTGATATATTTGCGCATACGAGCAACACCCCCTCTGCAGATTCTTCATCTTTCTTTATCAGATTCCACGGCTCTCTGGCCTGGAAGTATTGGTTCCCCAAGTTGGATATCTCCAGCACCCTCAGCAGCGCAAGATTCATCTGGCTCTGTTTCATGCATTCTTCCGACTCCGATGCAAGCATATGCACTTTATTCAGAATATCTTTTCCATCTTCCGATATTTCATCCAGTTTTATGCTCCCCCCAAACTTGCTATATATGAATGAAAGAGTCCTGTTTACAAAATTGCCAATGTTTCCGACAAGCTCATTGTTTATGAGCTCTTTCATGATTTTTTCTGAAAAGTCGCCATCCTGGAATGTAGACACCTCCTTAAGCAGGTAATATCTTGTCGCATCCTCCCCGTACTTCCCGATGACCTCGAATGGGTCTACGATGTTTCCAATTGATTTGCTCATCTTCTGCCCGTTGCTGGTTACGTATCCGTGCACCAGCAACGACTTTGGCAGCTCAAGACCCGCAGACAGCAGCATTGCCAGCCAGTATACTGCATGGAAGCGTATCACCCCTTTTCCTATTACATGCATATCCGCCGGCCACAACTTTTCAAATTTCGCATTATCCGATTGAAATCCGGCTCCTGTAAGATACATGCCAAGCGCATCAAACCACACATATATTATCTGGGAGTCGTCTCCCGGGACCGGTATCCCCCATCCATGTGAACGTTTAATGGATCTTGAGATGCTGAAGTCTTCAAGTCCTGACCTCACAAAGCCCAGAACCTCGTGCTTTTTTGCATCCGGCATTATTTCTACTGCATTACTTTCTACGAGCTTCTCTATCACATCCTGATATTTGGAGAGCCTGAAGAAATAATTCTCTTCATGCACAACTTCCGGTCTTGTCCTGTGCTCAGGACACATCCCTCCCTCAAGCTCCGTTTCAGTATAGAAAACTTCGCATCCCACGCAATAAAGGCCACTATACTCCTTTTTGTATATGTCTCCTTTCTTGTTGCACATATCCCACAAGGCGTTTGTAGTTTTAAGATGCCCCGCATCTACAGACGATCTTACGAAAATATCATATGAAAGCCCTATCCTGTCATCAAGCTCCCTGAACAATCCGGCATTTTTTTTGCACAGCTCTTCGGTGCTTATTCCAAGCTTCTCGGCTGCCTGCACGTTCTTCAGGCTGTTTTCATCCGCTCCGGTTGTGAGGTAAACGTCATCTCCGCTTATCTTCCTGAACCTGGCTATTGCATCCGTCTGCACACACTCGAGCGCATGCCCGATGTGCGGCTTCGCGTTTACGTATGGCATTGCCGTAGTGATATAAAACTTCCCCAGATCAATGCACCCTGAATTTTACTTCCACTATTCTATTATTCCGAGATGATTTTTATATTGTTTGCATAAGTTACTATATGTGGGGTTAAACTCGGATAGTGACATTCATGGCTGAGCAATTTGACGCAGTGGCAGGGGAGGCGATAAGCGAAAAGCTCATGGAATTCTACAACTCTTATTATGTGGACCAGATAAATGACATGTACATAAGCTATCCGAAAAAGAGGAGCTTGCTTATAGACATAAAGGACCTGGAAAGATACGACGTGGATGTTGCAAACGAGCTGATTAACAACCCGGATGCCATACTCCAAATATCAAATTCAACGCTGTCAAAACTGAACCCCAAACCGGAATCCAAGGATCCTGTCTATGCAAGGTTCTTCGGTTACGAAACTGGAATGCCCCTTATACAAGATGTGGGGTCCGAGCACATCGGCAAGCTGCTCACCCTGGACTCTCTTGTTGTGAAGAGGTCTGAGATAATACCAAAAGTCCACCTTGCAAAGTACAGGTGCACTTTCTGCGGAGCAACCACGGAGATGAAGGTCGATATAGATTCGGTTCCTGAAATATGCATACAGTGCAAGAGGAGGTCGCTGAAGCAGATCAACAGCGAGTCGACATTCATAAACATACAAAAACTTGCCGTTCAGGATCCGCTTGAGAAGCTTAGGGGCAGCACGCCCACATGGCACCTCGAGGTGCTGCTGGACGACGACATAGTAAATACGATAATACCTGGCGACAGGGTGGACATTACCGGCATACTGCGAATAAGGCCGAGGAGGACCATGAAGGGAAAGGAGGACAAATCACTTTTCACGCCATATTTTGAAGCCATATCCCTGAAGCCAAAGCAGAAGGAATTTGCAGAATTGGAGATAAGTTCTGACGAGGAGCGCACAATAATTGAGATGTCACATGATCCGCAAATTTTCGAGAAGATATCTAAGTCCATAGCGCCTTCCATATATGGTTATGAAGACATAAAGGATGCGCTTGCACTCCAGCTTTTCGGAGGCACTCCTGACAAGAAGCTTATAGACGGCGGAGCGATAAGGAGCGATATTCACATTCTGCTGATAGGGGATCCTGGAAGCGCAAAGACAAGGCTGCTCCAGGCGGTGACTTCCATAGTGCCAAAGGGCATATATGTAAGCGGCAAATCCACGACTTCCGCGGGGCTTACTGCGTCTGCAGAAAGGGATGAGTTTTCGGAAGGGGGATGGACGCTTAAGGCAGGGGCCCTTGTCCTCGGTTCCGGAGGGGAGGTATCAATAGACGAATTCGACAAAATAGGCGAAGACGACAAATCATCGCTGCTGGAAGCTCTGGAATCCCAGACAATAAGCGTGGCAAAGGCCGGGATAGTGGCAAGATTCTCCGCAAAGACATCGGTGCTTGCGGCTGCCAACCCAAAATTCGGCAGGTTTGAAAAGAATGCATATCCCGCAGACCAATTCAACATTTCTCCGGCGCTGCTCACCAGGTTCGACCTAATCTTTCCAGTGCAGGATATCATGGATGAGGAGCATGATACTAAAATAGCAAGGCATATACTTGTGCAGCATGAAGCTGCAGGCGCAAAGGCGGCAGGCAAGGAAAACTTCGAGCAGGTTCCTGCGCCTCCAATAGGATCTGATTTCCTGAGGAAATATGTCGCGTACGCCAAAAAAAACGTGAGGCCGAGGCTCTCCCAGGAAGCGAGCAAGAGGATTGAGGAATACTACATCAATCTGAGGAAGATGGGTATAAAGCAGGGATCCACGCCAATCACTCCAAGGCAGATAGAGGGACTTGTGAGGATGTCCGAAGCAAGCGCAAAGACAAGGCTTTCGGAAAAAATAGAGCTTAAGGATGCAGAGCTCGCGATAAATCTGTTCGAATACATGTTCAAGACGCTTGCAGTCGACAGCACCGGAAGGAGGGACATAGACATAATAAGCACCGGATTCCCGAAAGAGAAGGTAAGCAAGATGAATACGATACTTGGGCTTATAAAGAGCCTCGATGAAGGCGGCGCTGGCGTTCAAATAAAGCGTCTGATAGAGGAAGCGGCAAAGCAGGGCATAGATGACAGCTCGACAAGCAAGTACATAAATGAGCTTGAGAGGAGCGGGGACATATACGCCCCGAAACCAGGCATACTTAAGATAGTGAGGCGCGAAAGCGAGGTTTAGAGGGTGTTTGGCTGGAGAGGAGAATAGAGCTGCGCCAGCTGGTAAACATAATTACGCTTTTCATGATAGTCCAGTTTGCCGGGCTGCTTGTCGCCATTTCATCCTTCAGCTCAATTCAGCTATTTGTCGGCAGCGCGGTCCAGGTAAACTCATTCGAAGGCGCAGCCTTCTTCATGGCATACATACTAGTGACTGCCGCAATAATACTTCTGATAATGAAATTCTACCACGGAAATCTAGTATACCTCTTGCTTGAGTCGCTGGTGGTCCTTTTTGCCTCCACATTCCTTTTTTTCATGGTGCTTAACGACATATTCCAGTCAGCAGCGTGGTACTACATCGCTGCGGCTTCCGCAATAGCTGCGCTGTCCCTCATCATTGCAAAGAGCAGGATGCCAAGGCTGCGCAACCTCATAGCGATAACGTCAAGCATAGGCGTGGGTGTGGTGATAGGGCTGAATGGATTCGCGCTTGCATACATATTAACTCTTTTCATTGCCGCTTATGATTACATTGCGGTCTTCATAACAAAGCACATGGTCACAATGGCAAAGGAGATATCATCAAGGAATCTTGCATTCCTAATAGGGTCGACTGACGTAGAGGCGATGCCAAGCAAATATCTTTCAAAATCCGAGGTACTGGAATTCAAGAAGCAGGAAAAGTCGCATAGGATATCCGATCCGGCGCTTAAAGGGCTCATGAATGAAGGCATAATGCCCATAATATCTCAAGTCCAGCTCGGCACAGGTGATCTTGCGATACCTCTGATGGTTGCGGTAAGTGCGTACATAAGCTTCATCAATTACATAATACCCGTTGCTGTTGTGATAGGATCAACATGCGGCCTCGTATTCACCATGTACCTCCTGAAGAGATACAAGGTGGTGCTTCCGGCCATACCTCCAATATTCGCATTCGTAAACCTTTCCCTGGGCATAGTCTTCGCTGCTACTGGGACCGGAACTCTGGTGCAATCTATCGGATTCATAATAATCTCGATATTCACCCTTGCCATACTCATGCTTAGGCTGAATGGCGGCGCCAAGGTACGGAAGCCATAACAAGAAATAAACTCTCAAATCCTGTAAGAAAAGTTTATAATATTTAAATGAGCACTACTGCTGCTAATTGTGATAATATGATGGAATTTACAGATGCAAATTTCGAAGCCGAAGTGCTCAAATCAAAGATGCCTGTTGTAGTGGATTATTGGGCTTCATGGTGCGGACCGTGCCGCATATTTTCACCTGTAATAGACGAAGTATCAAAACTGTTCGAAGGCAAAGTGAAGTTTGGGAAACTGAATGTCGATGACAATCCAAACACTGCGGGCAAGTACAGCATAATGTCCATACCAACCGTGCTGATGTTTGAGAACGGCGAAGTAAAGGCAATGTCCGTAGGCGCGCTGCCCAAGGAAACAGTAAAAAAGTGGATAGAAAAAAACCTCTGATTGATGCAAATGGCCACGAAGTCGCAGCAAGGATCGATTTTAGGCGTACCCAGGGGAACCGTCGATTTAAACATAAGCGATTCGATAGCGCTTGATGAGATGCTATCCGTCATAGAGGAAACGTTCAAGAGATTCGGCTTTTCACCGCTGGTAACCCCTTCAATGGAAAATACCGATGTGCTTGCTGCAAAGGCATACGGGGAAGAGCAGGATAAGGAAATATTCTTCATGGATGGCAAGGATTCCGCACTCAGGTTCGATTTCACCGTGCCATTGGCGAGATACGTGGCCATGAACAGGGGCATACCATTTCCATTTAAGAGGTATCAGATAGGGAACGTGTGGAGGAAGGACGAACCGCAGCGCATGCGTTCAAGGGAATTCGTCCAGGCTGACATAGACATTGTCGGCAGCTCCTCAGCATCAAGCGACGCCGAATGCATAGCGGCCATGCTTTACGCAATCGATGCGCTTCATATACCTAACTATCGCCTTCTCATAAACAGCAGGCATGTGATGTCATCCATACTTGATCATTTCAAGATAGGTGGGGACAAGCACGGCCAGGCAATGCGGATACTCGATAAGATGGCTAAGGTAAGCATGAGCGAGGTAATAAAGCAGCTTGAGTCTGCAGGAGTAGACGGCGATTCGGCCCAGCAACTCATAAGTTTTATCACCGAGGATGCCACGAATGACCAGAAGCTCAAAAAAGTTGAGATAAACATGCCTGAAACAAAACCATTTACGAATGAGATATCCTCTGTCATAGACATGCTCCTGAAAATGGGCGTTAAATGCGAGATTGTTGTCGACCTTTCCCTGGCAAGGGGCCTCAATTATTATACGGGCCTGGTTTGGGAGGTGGTAGTCGAGTCTCCGGAAGGTAGGCTTCCGTCCATAGCTTCGGGCGGGAGATACGACAGCCTGATTGAGATATATTCAAAGTCGCGGGTTCCTGCAGTGGGGTCTTCAATAGGCGTCACAAGGCTCATTAACCTGTTAAGCGGCAAAGCAGAGAAAAAGACCTATGCTAAGGCATATCTCGCTGTAATAGGCGAAGAAAGCCTCGATTATGCAATCAAGATTGCCTCTTCCCTCAGGTCTTCCGGCATATATGTCGATATGGATGTCAGCGGCAGGAGCATATCCAAGCAGCTGGAACACGCAAGCTCAATAAAGGTCAAATATGCAGTAATCGTTGGAAAACAGGAAATGGCTTCGGGCAGGATAAAGGTAAGGGACATGGAATCAAGGAAGGAAGAGCTTTTAGATATTGGCTCTGCAATTAATCTGCTAAAAGGCTGAATGATATGGCAAGCACCGAGATGCAGGAAGTAACTGACAAGACGATAAATAATGGTGGAATACTCGCAAAGCTGTATTTTGACATGCAGTCAAAAGACCAGTCGGAGCTGCAGCCCCTAATGGCTGATCTCGTAAATAACCGCCTGCTCAAGACACCCGGGGTCATATACGGATTCGGAAGCATAGACGAGCCGATAAAACTCGATGACATATTCTCAACCAACGCAATAGTGACGGTCCTGTTCAACGACCTTGGCGCACTTATAAACGTAGTATTCAATTTTTCGCCCATCGGGCTTGAGATCCTGAAGCCTGAAGGTAAGTTCGTGATAAAGGTTTCTGACCTGAATACTATAATGATCAGCCTTTCAGAGATATCGAGCGAGTACTCAAAGTATATACTCACCAGGGTGCTGAGCAAGGAAGAGCTTGAGAAGGTGAACAAGGACCTTGAGGCGAGGAAGGCGCTTGGCAAAAGGCTGATTGAGAAGGATCAGTCAGGCAAGGCTCCTAAGGAAGAACCTTCTAAGGATTAGGCTCGGCCTGTCCATATCCCCATAGGCTCCAAGGAACTTGTCAATGCCTAATCGGTTCATCACGGAAAGCGCATTTCCAAACGCCCTATTTCCCATGGACGAATATATCCTATTTATGGCACCATGAAGCCTGATGTCAAGCCCGAATTCTTTCCTGAAAGCCTTTTCATACTCATCCAATCCTGAGCCGCTTTTCATATGGTTGTATACTGCCTCTCCGGCCTTTATTGCCGCGTTCCCTCCGAATATTATGCCCCCTCCAGTGCTCTGCTTGACCTGCCCAGCAGCATCACCTACCAGCAGCACGCCTTTTTCTTCATCAACGATCCTGTTCCTCATCCCCATCGGTATCACAGACGCGCCGCTGTCCAGCATCTTTTTATTGTATATTATTCTTTTCACATATTCACTTTTAATGAAAGAGTCAAAAGACGATTTTGCATTTCCGTATCTTGAATCCACTCCAACTCCTACTTCAAGTATGTCCTTCGCATTCGGCGCAAGCCAAGCGAAGAGCCCCTTGTAAATCCTGTTGTCGAAGAACAGCTCGACAACGCCGCTGTCCTCGCTTTCCACATTAAATTCCGCCTTATACGTAAGCGCAAACCTCTTTATGCTACCAAGTTTGAAATGCGAAGCCACATTCGAGACCGCCCCGTCGGCGCCCATGACTACGCCTTCATCTCTAAATTTTTCAAGTTCATTCCCAGAGATTCTCATGCCTGTTATTATCACGGCTCCGGCCCTCTCCGCTTCGTCCCTGCATACGTTGTTAAGGTCTTCCCGCTCCAATACATGCGCTATGGGTTTTTTAGACCTGATTTTCATTGTTTTTCCATCGCAGTGTATGTTTGCACCATAAAGTGCGTTTGTTATGCATTTCGAATAGTCTATGCCCAGCCCCTTCAATCCTTTTATCGACAGAATTCCGGAAGCCCTTACCGGATAGCCCAGCCTTTTCTTCTGATCATATACGTGAGTTTCAATCCCGTAAGATGCAATTTTTTTTGCTGCAATCAGACCTGCAGTGCCTCCTCCCACAACTGACGCATTATATTTCAAGTTTACACAAACAGAAATATCAATAAATATCTTTAAACCTTACTCAAGTCGTGGAATGCATGCAAACTAAAACGTACTCCAAACTATCCGATGTCCAGAAGCTCCTTGTCAAAAAAGCGGAGGAAGCGGCATCTAATTCCTATTCTCCATACTCGATGTTCCCTGTCGGCGCGGCGCTGCTGTGCGAAGACGGCAGCATCATTACCGGAAGCAACTATGAGAACGCTTCGTACGGCGCTACCATATGCGCAGAGCGCGTTGCAATCTCTAGAGCAAATGCAGAAGGCATGCGATCCTTCAGGAGCATGGCAATAATTGCAAAAGGTGGTAAGTCCTCAAATCCCATAACGCCATGCGGAATATGCAGGCAGATACTGTACGAAGCAGGCAGATATTCCAATCGTGATATTGAAGTAATAATGTCAAACGAAAAAAAGGACAGAATCCTGGTAATCAACATATCCAAGCTTCTTCCGTTCGCTTTCAGCCCGAAAGATATCGTCATAAAGCGCCGCAGCTCCTTGCCCCATAAATAAAAATCCTTGTTCAAAACAAATCAAAAAGCAGCAGCAAAACCGATAAAAAACACAACATTAATAAAAGTGCAATACCCAATCAAACCACTAAGAAATCGTGAACTGGTTTAATGTCTCTTTTATTTGCTGTAATTGTAGCTACATTATCTATAATAGTGCCTGGATTCTTCCTTTCTCTTGCACTGTTAAAGAGGACAGGCATACCCATGTTCGAGATAGCTGCCATAGGCTTCATATTCGGGATAATATTCCCCCCTACGATGATATGGCTTGAGTCATACCTGATACCTCTTTCACCTGCGTTTGCATTCTCAAATGGCCTGTACAACATCAATGTTATTGTGCTCACATTAATAGGAATAGCATTGTCAGTACAGCAGGGCGCAATAAGTTCCGATTTCATAAAAAAGACCAGCATAAGTAGCATCAAATTTGAGCATGAAGTAGAAAAGGACTATAAGAAGAGGATAGAGCTTCTAAGGAAAAAGATATCGGAATTTAATACAGACATTCGCATAATAAAGGAGCACGAGCGCGAGGAGCTTGCGCTTTTTGAGAAACACAAGGAAGAGCTGTCGCTCATAGGGCATATAGGCGCAGAGGAGAGAAACAAGATAATCGAGCTTCACAAGGAGGAGGAAAGGAAGCTTTTCGAGAGGCATGAAGCCGAAGAAAACCAACTAATAAACAAGCCATCAGACAAGACGGAAAAATCAGGAAACGGCATAATATGGATAGCCCTCCTTCTAATAATGGTCATAACATTCGGAACCAGGATGCTGAGCATCGGCACCGCTTCAACATACTTCCAGTTCGATCCTTACTTCGACATGATCAGCACCCAATACATACTCACGTACGGGCAGCAGCTTCTTTATGACCATGCAGCATGGCCCAGCCTTGCAAACGGCACAATACACAGGATACAGCCAATAATCCCGTACCTTGAAGCGTACTGGTACAATCTTGCAGGCGCAACGCCTTCAAGCTCATCGATAAATACCACTCTCCTTGCAAACGTCAGCAGCGTCTATCCACCGATAATAGCGGCCCTGCTTGCGTTCGTGGTGTTCATGTTCCTTTATCATGAATACGGGGAATATTGGGGGCTTTTAGGTGCAGGGCTTACTGCAGCTTCTCCAATACTGCTCTCAACATTCATAGCCGGCAACCAGCTGCTCGAGCCATTTGGAATATTTGCATTGTTCTTTTTCTATGGTGCCTATCTTTTGGCAGTAAACAATCCAAAGGAGCCGAGGTTCGCGATTTTCGCTGGCATAGCCTTTGCGTCAAACTTCCTCGGCGCGCACTATTATACTGTTCCGGCAGGCATACTTTCATTCTACATAATCCTGCAGGGTTTGATACATCTTTTCAAGAAGGAAAACACAATTGACTTTTACAAGATGAACATAATAGTGCTTGCAGTTTCAGCTTTCTTCTATGCTCTTTACGGTCCTTATGGCGCAACACTCACGGAAAGGACCCCAAACCTTTTAGGCGTTCCTGTCATAATTTCATTCCCGATAGCGGCATTGGCATTCATCGCACTTATAG
Organism: Microcaldota archaeon; assembly: GCA_021803425.1. Classification (GTDB taxonomy): domain Archaea; phylum Micrarchaeota; class Micrarchaeia; order Micrarchaeales; family CABMGC01; genus JAJZNA01. Next base: position 23,267 of record JAJZLN010000008.1, read on the forward strand.
AATACATACCGAAGCTTGCAAAGGAGAAGAAGCTCATAGACAGAATAAACGGATTCACGTACATCGAGGCTATTGCGGTGCTTGTAGTAATAGCAATACTTGCAATAATCTTCACGCCGCTGGGCAAGCCTTTCTATTCATACCTTTCCCTTACAAAACGCTTCACTACTCCCTCATCGCCCCTATTCATGACCGTGCAGGAATATGCTCCTACAGGCATAAACTATGACTTTGCCGCTGGCGGTTTCGGGCTTATTGGATCCTCGATAGGCGGCGTGGCCATAATCGTTTGGGCCGTAATGATCATATTCACCGTGCTTGAAGTCCTTGCGATAATAAGAAGAAATTCCAAGTCATCCATACTTGCCCTTGCTGCCGTATGGCCTCTTGCAGTTGTTGGCGCAATCGAGGTTGAGTACCTTCCCCATTTTGCAGTAGGTTACATAATTGCAATAGGCGCGATATTCGGGGAGCTTTGGCTGATGTATTCGACAAAAGATGAAAAGACAAAGAAAATCCTCCTTTCAATAGGCGCAATAGTGATATTTGTACAGGCTGTTCCCGTATTTTATCAGATAGTAACTGCAGCTTCAAATTCCAACTGCAATTCCATAGCACAGAGCGGCAATTCATTAGGCTCCATACTATACTGCACGACAGTGCCTAACTACTGGCTGAATGCGACTGCATGGATGAAGGCCAATGTCGGCCCATATGCCCCGAGGATACTCTCCTGGTGGGATTACGGCGACTGGATAAACTGGTTCGGCAACAGCAATGCAGTCCTAAGAGGAGACAATTCAGTGCCTTTGGCAGACTACCAGGCTGCTGCACATTATGTATTCAGCGCGTCCGAGGGGTTCAACAACACGCGCCTCGCCAACTATATGGACAGCGTTCAGGCAAAGTACATACTTTTCGACGACCAGCTTGTGCCCAAATGGGGTGCGCTTGATTTCCTTGCATGTACCTATGCTAACCAGACCGGCATGCAATATGCCTTAAGCCAAGGCAAGCTTTACGGCCAGCCGTATGTCCTAGGCACGTCGCCATGCGAGCTCAGGAATGATCCAGCTTACATATTCATACCGATAACGCAGTCGGTAAACAGCTACTGCCAATTCACTTCGGGCAATGTGACTGCGATAGCAATGAAGGGCATAGTGGTTGTAGGCCAGTCAGGCACCAATACCACATACTGCGTTCCAGAAACATTCCTCCAGACCGGTGCACCCACATATCTTCTAAGCAACAATGGCACAAAGACAAATGCCATAGTCACATCCGCGCTATTCGGAGGAAGCACGACAATAAGCGGGCAGCAGTTTGTGAGCTTCATGCTCATATACGCGCCAAACGGCCCCAACAACACGATAACAGATGCACCATCGCAATTTTATAATTCCACGTACTACCGTGGCTTCTTCCTCGGCACCCTAGGCAGAGGATTCACAATGGCATATCCATCCAACTTCACCGGCATTAATTATGTCAACGGCACAAACAAGGTAGTGATATTCGAGCTCAAGAACTACAGCGGCACGCTTCCATATGTAGTTCCAAAGCCCTCATGGGCAGAAAACAATTATAGCATGCCTGGCTGAAGTGTATAATTATGAAATTGATCCTGTTGCAGCCATACCTCAATTTAAGGGGCGGGGTAGAGAGAGTCATACTAAAGGTAGCAGAGCATTATGATGCCCCAATATATACGCTTGAATACAACAACAAGTCAACATTCCCTGAATTTTCAAAGCTTGACATAAGGATAATAGGCAAGGACGTGCCTCTGGCGGACAAGCTTCCATATCGCGCTTCCCAGGGCATGAGATACGGCTACAATTTCTACAACATGAAGATCAAGGAAGATTATGACGTTCTTAATCCGCACATATCTCCGAGCGAGTGGATAAGGCACAAGAATGAGAGGGTGCTGTGGTACTGCCATACCCCTCCGAGGGAGGTATATGACCTGTACGAAGCCAGGATGCAGAACAGGTCGTACAAGGAGAAGCTCGTATACGCCGCGCTTGTCGGAACCTACAAGCTCATAGCGAAGAAAATAACCAAGAATATAGAGTCGATAGCAACCAACTCAAACACCACCTGCGAAAGGATAAAGAAGTACTACGGCCTTGATGCAAACGTAATAAATCCAGGCATAGACGCAAAAGACTTCTACAACGAATCCGATGGCAAATATTTCCTTTATCCATCAAGAATACTGCCGTCCAAGCGGCAGGACTACGTGATAAGCGCATTCAGCCAGTTCACAAAGAGATCAAAAAGGAAAAAATACAAACTCATAATAGCAGGCACGCTTTCAAGGGATCCAGAATATCAGAAATACTTCGAGAAGCTGAAGGCGATGTCCAACATGTTGGATGTGTCATTCAGGACCAACGTAAGCGATGCAGAACTGAAGAAACTGTACGCAAACTGCAGCGCCGTCCTTTTTGCGGCCATGAATGAAGACTATGGCTTCATACCACTCGAGGCAATGGCAAGCTCAAAGCCAATAATAGCGGTCAATGAGGGCGGTCCGTGCGAGACCATAGCAAACGGGAAGACCGGATTCCTTGTCAATTCGACTTTGGAGATGGCCGAGCGCATGCTTGAAATCTCAGATGACAAAAACGCAGCGGAGCGCATGGGCAAGGAAGGGATGAAGCGCGTCGAGCTAAAATACTCATGGGAAGCATTCTTCGCCAAGCTGGATCCTCTCGTCAAAAAAGTCGCAAACGGCGACCATAAAAATACTGGCACATCGGGTGCTGCATAAAGCGCGCCTGCTTCCAACTCCAACAAATTCAGCTGCTTTTTGATTTCAGCAGTATCGCAAGCCCGCTATAATTATAAATCAAATAATTTCCATTGAATACGGCGCTGTCATTTTCTATTGAAGCATCGGTCATATTCTGATAATTCTGCACCTGATAGCCGCTCACTGCAGATTCGCTTATCTGCGGATTAAAATCTGAAAGTATATACTGGGGATAAAACCACATCAGCTGCGCAAACCCATATTTGTCCCCCATATATGTGGAACTATTGCTTCCAAGCCTGAGGATATTGTAGCCTTCCGGACCAGACGGTATCAATTCCAGGTATTTTCTGTTGAACAGATGCGGCATGGTGAAAAACGGCGCCATAACGCTTGCGTTTTCTGGCAACAAAGCAATCATAGAATTCAGCTGCTGTATTTGTGACCGGGCAGATTGGTTGGTATAAAAAAGGAACGCCTGCTGGAAGTTATATACATTTATTGAATATACGAAATACGGCCACAGCAGTAATAATGCCACCATGAATATAGGTATTGAAATTATAATATATTTCCCAACTTTATGCCCGTATTCGAGAAATGAAAAGCGGAAGTTGTTTTCGGAAGCTTTGCGATCAATGTTTTTAAGTGACAATATTGCGATTACTGCAGATCCTCCCAGACTGAATCCAAAATACTGGTACCACGGAAATATAAATGCCGAATTTCCAATCACAAACAGTTCGAAAATCCATGGCGATACGAAAAGGACCGCAAATATCGGATCAAACAGCCCTCCGAGCCCGAAGCTTACGAACACTATAAGAAGCGCAAAAGCCACGTACGCAAGCATTGGCATGTATCCTGATGGCATTGGGTGCAACTTAAGGCCCGCGCCAACAGAAGCAAACTGCCCTGATACTGTATTAAGCACCTGCAGGGACGAAGGCAAATCCGGATACTGTCCGGCAACATATGCGTTGCTTAATGAGTTGATAATGTATCCGTATATAATCAGCACAGCAACAGAAACAACTATCGCTATCAGCGAATATTTCAACCAAAGTCTTCTTGTAGTTGCGTCATTTTCCCTTACGATTGCATATATTGCCATAGTGACAGCAAATGCCAGTGCAATGAACGGCGCAATCTCCATTGTACCTAAAAGCAACAGCAGTGAACCAACAAATGGATATATCCTCTTCTTGAAATAAAAGTAAAAAGTGAGTATAAATAACAACGGTATCATCATTTCGGCGTGATAATCAAATATCAGTATGCCAAATGTACCTGGGTTTATCAGGAACGCCAAACACAGGAGCAACGATATCTTTTCATTTTTTATTATATCTCTCGATACAAGGAATATTACTAATCCCGTGGCAGAAACTACAAGTGTCTGAATAATCAAGAGGCTAAGTGCGGAAGTAAATACTGCGAATATTGGAAGTATTAAAAGCTGGTCAATAGCTATGTGGTTTGCAAACACAAAATATTGGAGTCCATGGACTGCAGAAGCAAAATTGATATGGTAATACATGTCGAACGCAAACAAGCCAAGGTCGCTATATTCATGGTATGTATTGTATGCGTTCAATGAAAATACCGACCAGTAAAAGATGCTTATCACGGTGGCTATCACTGAGGCTATAAAGTACTTGCTTTTAAATAGTGAGTTCTCAACAGGTCCGCCAGAATGATAATCTTGATGTTCCACGCCGGACGTAGCACTGTCCATAAACATCTGCAATTAATCCCTCCTGATAACTATTTAAATTCACGTTACCTGCAAGCGCCCAATCAGCAATTTCGCTGACAAATAAGTATATATACCAAGATAAAGTAAATAACATCAGTGGGGGAAGTGGCACAAGAAATCATTTCAAGGCCAGCTGCCAAGTTAGAGCTAAGGTCACTTCTGTTCATGCAGCTAAGATCGCCTGAAATGGCAGAAAACACCGAGCTTGCTGCACTTGCAAGGGACAAAAAGCCAGAAAAAGAGCCTGAAAAGAGGGAGCGCGAAGATGTAAATACAATAGGCAAGCAAGGCGAATTCAGGACCGTGCCTTTCACAATAACAAACGTAGAAGGAATAGGCAGGGTAGACTACGGAACATTCTCATTCATAGTTTCAAGCGCTAACGTAAAGGCGGAGAAAAGGCCGATATTCGGAGAGAAAATGTCGGGCTTTGCAACTTTTAGCGATTAGATAATCGCACCTCCTTCCTGGCAGAGTACAGAAGCCGCATCTATTATGCTCCGTTATGTGTGGTTACGCTATCTTCAGCAACCTCTTCAATTTCCTGCTCTTGAAGCCAGAGGCCCCGAAGGGCTTTAATCTGACTATCCTTGATCCGAGATTATTTTCATCAATAAAATGCATCAGGTATTTCATGTCAACCTTCTGGTCGTACCCAAGAACTATGTAATCCGGTTTATACCTAATTAATACTCTGTAGATGTCATTCCATTTATCTATACGGTCTCCAAGCACGGCCCTGTCAACAAATCTCAACGCGCTTATGATATCGAGCCGCGATTTCTCATCCAGCACCGGCCTTTTTCCCTTGAGCTTTTCCACGCTCTTGTCCCTTGCAACAACCACTGTAAGCTTTCCATACCTGCTTGCTCCTTTAAGGTAATGTAGATGCCCGGGATGCAGTATATCAAAAGATCCGAATGCTATCGCTGTTTTTGGCATTTTTTATCACTCTAAGAAAAATTCAGGAAGAGGAACCTTGGCCTGTATATTGACGCGTTGTTGCCTCCTCCGTTTACGCTGTACGAAAGCACTATCGAATTCCCGCTGCTCAGTTCGGGATGCACCAAGGGCTCGTACGTGAACACGCCGTCGCTCTTGGGATATTCGTTCTGTTCGGGAGTGGAGTATATCACTTTGCCGTCAATGAACGGACCGGAAGGACTGCATGATGAATACATGTATATGTTGTTGCTCAGGTACGGGAACAGGCCGAAGAGCAGGTATCTGTTGCGGAATTTGATTACAGACGCTCCGCTTCCGAGAAACGGGCCTATTACAGCCAAGTTGCTTGGATTTGTTGACCATCTGCTTCCATTGAAGTACTGCATAGGGCTAAGTATATTTGTACCTCTGATTCTTTCAACGAACACATATGCATTCTGCACTCCGTAGATATACGTATAATTGCCGTCCTTAAGGGTCCAGCTTGGCGACGTGTTTGCGGCAAGATTTATTTGGGTAATGTTCTTAACTGTCAGGTTCTTTGCAAAGAATGATGCAACTGTCTCTCCCAAATCCAATCCGTTGTTGGATTGCTGTTGGCTTAGGACCTGAAGCACGTTTCCATCAAGATTCGGGGCGCCCATCCAGAAGTATGAGTTCGGCTGTATTGGGCTTATCATTCCCTGCCCCCCGTTGCTTCTGTTGTAAAGTGTAGCCACAAGCTTCCCGTCCTGTTCCAGCACGAATGAGTTGTGTATGAACTGCCATGGATTGCGCGTGCCGTTTATTACCCTTGCAGTTCCAGTATCCCCAAATATCCAGGCGTCAGTGCCGTTAGGCAGCAGCACCGAATATGCGCCGTCGCCTCCGGACCAATTGCCCCCTACATTGGAATCTCCGTACTGGCCGAAGAGATTTTCAAGCGCAACGTCCGGAGTGACCGTAAGGTTTGCATCTCCAAGGGTGCAGTTTGAGGAGTAATTTGCTGTCTGTGGATGAAGCGTAAAGGTTGCCGTCTCAATGGCCCCCGAATCTGGAAGTTTCACATTAAAGTTGCCGTAAAAGCATGGTGCAGTTCCTTTGGAGCTATAGAATCCGCTGAGAACAGGCGTATTGTACTCCCCAGGGCTTTCGGCGCACAGAAACTTCAGACTCGCATTTTCGCTGTAGTTGACTTGCACAAATCCGCCATTGCTTCCGCCTGCGCACACGATTTTGCCATTGACATCTGCACATAATGCGCCTCCGTTCGAAGCGCATGCCCACCGTGGATTGCATTGCAGTGTCAATATGCGCGGAGCCAGTGAAAGTCCGGAATTATTTGCAGCAGAATTATTTCCATTCACGCTGCTTTCACTGGTTACGGAAGGCACCGCTCCAAACTTCACAAAATACACAGCTGCAGCCGCAACTGCAACAAGAAACAGTACAACAGCTGCAAGCTTCATATTCATGAATTACAATTATTGCATCAAGCATAAAAAAGCTTTGCAAATAATTCAGTTACGTCATAAATCACGCAGTTGGCGTAGAAACATATAAATATATTTCTTAACCATTATACATTGTAAATTTTCAATATCTTAATATGCAAATATTAGGTATTCCTGTTTATAAAATATAAAAAAGAGATGAGAATATGGCAGAAAATCAACTAGGAGGACAACAGTATATGGTGTTGCCTGAAGGAGCAAGCAGACTTCTTGGAAAGGAAGCACAAAGGACGAATATTGCAGTCGGATATGCAGTGGCAAGCATTGTAAAGACCACACTGGGCCCTAAGGGAATGGACAAGATGCTTGTCAGCGAGCTTGGAGACATAGTCATAACTAACGATGGAGCTACAATCCTAGAAGAAATGAATGTTGAGCATCCAGTAGCCAAGATACTTGTCGAAGTTGCAAAGACGCAGGACAAAGAGGTGGGTGACGGAACAACATCTGCAGTGATAATAGCAGGGGATCTCTTGAGGAATGCAGGCAATCTCCTTGATCAGGGCATACCGCCGGCAGCAATAATAAAAGGTTACATGATTGCCAGGGAGAAGGCGCTGGACTTTGCAAAAGACGTTTCCAACAGCATATCCGTAAATGACGAAGACAAGCTTGAGAGGATAGCAAGGATATCAATAGGCTCAAAGAATATCGGCAGCGATGAAACCAAGAAGCACCTTACTGAAATAGCGATAAGCGCAATAAAACAGGTTGCGACAAAGGAAGGAAACAAGATATCAATAGACAGGGATCTCATAAAGCTCGAGAAGAAGGAAGGCGGAAGCATAGAGGACACAGAGCTGATAAACGGTGTTCTCATAGACAAGGAAATGGCGCATTCAGGAATGCCAAAGTCAATAAAGAATGCATCCATAGCCTTGCTTGACGTTGCACTCGAGATAGAGAAGACGGAGACAGACGCAAAGATAGAGATAACTTCTCCGGACCAGATGCAGGCGTTCCTGCAGCAGGAAGAGAAGATGCTCAAGGACATGGTGGAAAAGATAATAAAATCCAAGGCTAACGTCGTATTTGTCCAGAAGGGAATAGATGATGTGGCCCAGCATTTTCTGGCCAAGGCCGGAATAGCCGCAATAAGGAGGGTAAAGAAGAGCGATATTGAGAAGCTCGTAAAGGCAACAGGAGCAAGGATGGTAACAAGCCTTGATGACCTTTCAAAGGATGATCTTGGGTTCGCAGGGCTCGTCGAAGAGAGGAAGGTTTCCGGAGAGCAGATGGTCTTCGTGGAGAAATGCAAGGATCCGAAGAGCGTCACTATATTCATAAGGGGAGGCACAAAGCAGTCTGCAGACGAAGTCGAGAGGGCCATAACAGACGTCATGGGCGCATTGTCAAGTGCAATAGAAGACGGCAAGTACGTGACTGGCGGAGGAAGCACAGAAATACAGGTTGCAATGAAGCTCAGGGAGATGGCAACAGACATCGGCGGCAGGGAGCAGCTCGCAATACAGGCATTTGCAGACTCGCTTGAGGTAATACCGAAAGCCTTAGCTGACAGCGCAGGAATGGATCCTATAGACACGCTCGTGCAGCTCAGGTCAAAGCACAAGCCCGCCTCAGGAAAAAGCTTCGGAATAGATGTGTACACTAATCAGATTGCAGACATGGAGAAGCTCGGAGTTATAGAGCCGCTAAAGGTAAAGGCGCAGGCAATAACCAGCGCAACAGAGGCTACAGTTTCGATACTCAGGATAGACGACATGATAAGCTCAAAGGGCACAAGGCCTGCTGGCGGAGGAATGCCTGGCGGCATGCCTCCTGGCGGCATGGGCGGCATGGAGGACTAATAAAGTCCTCTGTGGCAAAATTCCGGTTTTTGCATATATCTTCTTACGATCTAAAGATACTACTATAACAAAATACACTGTTATTTTGTTGAATTTGGAAAGCAATAAATAGGATGGATGCAGTATTATGAAACAGATGTATTGATGCCCAGCGTAAGGGATGAGCTAGATAAAATAAGGGAATATGCAGGGATCGAGGCGGAGTCAGCAGCAGCTGATGCAGCAGGAAAATTTGACGGTAAAGTTGCACTGGAAGTTGCACGTGGATTGGAGCGTGCTGCACTGTTCCTCCAAGACAAGGACGCAGTGATACAGAGTGCGCAGATACTATCCTCAGATGAAATCGTTAAGGCCGTAAGCAGGTACGACGGCGCTGCGGCAGAAGTAATTGCAATGAATCTGACGAGTGCTGCACTGTCCCAAGACAAAGACGCAGTGGTACAGATTGCGCAGATACTATCCTCAGACGAAATCGTTAAGGCCGTAAGCAGGCACGTCGGCGCTGCGGCAAAAGGAATTGCGTGGGATCTGTCTGCTGCTGCACTATACCTCAGAGATAAGGATGCAGTGATACAGATTGCGCAAGTCGTAAGCAGGTACGACGGCGCTGCGGCAGAAGAAATTGCATGGGATCTGTATGTTGCTGCACTGTCCCTCAAAGATGCAGGCATGATGACAAAATATATAACGATGCTTGATACTGTAAACAAACTCGGAATGGCTGATAAAATAGATCCTACTTCAGGTGCAAAGATTGTGAAAGAGGGATTAGATGCGCTTGTAACCGACAAAAATAGCCTGTGGTCATGTCTTGCATATGTAGATAGCGGCTGCAAGTTTCCGAAACCAACGAACCGGAACATCGGCAGCTATAAATCAATAGTTAATGATTTTGTGAAATCAGAATACGGGATTAATGTGCAATTGAATTTGGATCAGATATCACTGCTTGCTTCGCTAAAAGACAATACCTGCAATAGCATTGTGGAATTTGTAAATGCATCTGCGCCGCAACATGAGATGGTGTACACTATT
>JAJZLN010000016.1 GCA_021803425.1 Microcaldota archaeon
GTTGAGCCTCCGCCACGATTCCTTACTGCAATCCTGTATCCGCTTATGTTTTCGTCTATGTCCGCAGCTATCGGGGATATGAACAGCGCCAGCCACAATGCAGGTATCGCCATATACGAAGAAATGTTTGATATCAGCTCCACAAAATATCCTGAAACGAGAAGAACAAGTAACGATCCAATTACAATATAGGCCAGCCCCTTCCCAACTGCGCTTTCAGTCCCATTTCTGTCCCTGATTATCCTTGTGCGCGCCTTTGCGTATCTATAAGCCACGTATGTCAAATAAATCAAAAGCAAGAGGGCTCCTGACAGTTTGTCAAGCCTTCCGTATATGAGCAATAGTACAAGCACGATGGTTGACATCAAAAGGAAATAAATCTCGATGCTGTAATCCTCCTTCATGTACATTTCCGACTTCCATTTTGCGAAATATGCAATGCCTATTGTCCCCAAGCCCAGCGTGAAAACTATTATGTTGCCCCCAAGCGCAGATCCCAGTGCAATGCTGAAGGACCCGGAGAGCACAGCAATCACGACAAACACCGTTTCGGGCAGGCTCGACAGGAATCCAAGAATTACCCCTCCTGTCATTCCCTGTCCAAGCGCAGGTTCGAGCTTCTCCACGCCTATTGATGTCAGTTCGGCTGAAACTGCAAATACCAAGACGGCTGCAATAATATCTATCAAAAATGAAAACATCGAAATACAACCTGTTATTGCAGGAAAAGGAATATATATCAGGCATGGCTACATTGTAAGGAAAATTATGGCAAAATCCTGGCATATGGCCGCGTTCTTTCTGGTTGCAATAATAATGGCGTATATTGCCATAATCCTGCCAGGATATAATGCAAAATCTTCGGCACCAATTTCAACTACAACAATAAAACAACAAAATCCAATCATTTCCGCACCGCCGCAGCCTGCGCAGAATTCGACCAAAATCAGAATAACCGTATATGAAAATGATTTTAGCATATTTCCTAAAATAATAAATGTAACATCAGGATCCAACGTATATCTGGATGTTGTGAACCGGGGCGTAGTGGACAACACCTTCAACATATCCGGCAACGGGTTCGCATATTCTATAAAACACGCTCTTCTCCCAGGGCAAAATTCAACATTGGAATTCACTGCGCCTGCCCCCGGAAATTATTCAATATTCAGTTCAATACCCGGGCGCAAGGAGCTTGACATGAACGCGACGCTGTATGTCAGTCAAAGCTAAACCTGACAACGTCAATTGCGGCAGCAGGCGGAAATAACTAAGACAAAATTATTAAATACCTTAAATATGACCATTATGTTGTTTTAGAATCTATAGGTTGGTAGTCTAAGTGGGTATTTTTAACAGGGTTAATGTATCTGAAGCCGTAGGCAAAAACAATCCCTGTGTTAAGTGCGATAAGTATCACATCGCTAAGACAGACGTCTCCTCAATCAAGAGGTCAGAGTCCGATAAGAATGCGTCATCACTGATCGAACTGGTGCGGAAAATAGAGGAAGGAGCAGATCAAAATATCAAGCCCAACAAATTTACCAAAATGTCGATTATTACCGGAGCGATAGGCCCCATAGTTGGATTGGCGTCTGTAGTCGCCGCGGCGCAGCTCACTCCCGGTTTCGATTGGTTTGCATATCCCCTGAGTTTCCTGCTTAACGGCCCAATGTCCGCACTGTTCGCTGCAGGCGTGGTAACCGCAGGAGTATCCGGGGCTCTTTTTGCCGCAGGCCTCATGAAATCATTGCCCAACACCGTCAAAAACATAGCTGGCACATCGCTTCTCATGGCAAGCAGTGCTGCACTTTCAGTTATTGGGCTTTCAAGCGGCCTTGCGCACACTCTCGCCGATTCCGTATTCTTCTTCGCTGCCCCTGCCGGATTAGTGTCACTCGGGTTAAGCATGCTGCAGAACAATCAAAAAGTCGGTGGAAAGGTGACTCTGGCTCTTGCAGCGGCGTCTACTGCATTAGTCATTACCAGCCTCGCAGTAAGCAACGCGTTCATTGCCCCATACGAAATACTTGCAGCTGCCGCTTTCGGCGCATGGATAACCGGATCAAGCATGCTTCTTTCAATAACGTCAAAGCTCAAAAGCAGGCGCGATAAAAAGCGCAAAAGTTCAGGGTCTCCAGAACAGGAAAACGAAACAAAAAAATGACTTATTTACATATACGACTGAAAACCGAATTAAAACCGAAATATTCAAGATCCTATAAAAATATTGGCTCACCATACTTAACACTGGTGTTATGACAAAACAGGGCAGCACAAAGAAAAGGATCGTGGAGCTTTTGTCAAAAGGCCGCATGACTCCCGGAGAGATAAGCTCCAGGCTTGATCTTTCACCCTCAACGGTAAGCCAGCATCTGAAGGAGCTAACTGATTCAGGCTCCATAAAAGAGATTGAAAATCCACATTTCAGGAAATCAAAGTATTATGAAATAAACAAAGATTTTAATACCGGCATTTCTAATAAAACAAGTGATTTTATGGTGTCAAGAAACATGGGTCAGAAGAAGGCAATAATATATACTGTAAGTGCGCTGGTAGTAATTGCGCTTGCTTATGTGGTGCTGTCTGCAACATCCACAGCTGCGTCAATATACAGTAATATACCCGTTTCCATAACGGATCCTCCAACAGTTCCAAACGGCACAACGGCCCTTTACATAAACTATTCATCTGTTTCGCTGCATCTGGCTAATCAAGACAACGCTTCAGGATGGGTGCAATCAAATTCAAGCGGAAATCTAAATTTGCTTTCATTGGTAAACCTGAGCCAGATTGTTGCAGGAGTAAAATTACAGGATAATTCTACCATAAACATGGCAAGATTCTCTGTACGTTCGGCCCAAATAACAATAAACGGCACGACATACAATGTCAGTGTGCCCAATGGGCAAATAACTGCACATATGGCCGGACAGGGCAAGGTAAATTCAACTGCCGGAGTTATCATAGACCTTTCACCGACAGTAGCCGCAGCGTATGTGGACAACTCCACCGTGTTCATATTGATACCTGCTGCAAGGGCATTTGTGGTAGGCAACAACAAAGCCCACCTGAACGCCTCTGCCAATGCTACCTTTAAGCTTGGGGAAAGAAGAAACCTCACAAATGCCGAAATCTCAGAAATGCGCAGCAGTGCAAATATTTCATTGAGCAACCAAAGTCTTATTCAGGAGCCAAACGGAAATGTTTCATTTTCGGTCTCCATAAAGAATAACGGGAACGCTAGCGCAGAAATCAACCATGTCCTCATATTGGGAAGGGAGGAGTTTTCAATAGTTATAAACAGCAACTGCACCGCGGTTTTAAACGAGAGTGCAAAAGACGGATGCAGGTTCATAGAGGATCAAGGCACGAATTCATCCCATTCGGTGCCTGAAGGCAGGCCTCCTGAACTCGGTTCTGAAGCGCTATGGCATTTCGAGCCTTATGATGCAGGCAGCCTTTCTGTAAACGTATCAATATCCGGCGCTTCGCATTCTTCAGGAACGAATGCGTCTTCGCATGCCGAATCTAACAGTTTCCTTAATTCAGGCGAAGCTGGCGCAGTCACGATTGAGAATGTAAGCACAATAATCAACGGCAGTGAAGTACATATATCCGGAAGCGCCAATGCGAATTCGGAGTCGAATCCGTTTGCCGGCATGTGGCACTACGATAACCTTAAGGTTATTGTAGCCAACAGCAGCAGGTTAAAGGCAGGGTTTGACAACGGCAGCATAGCAATAAATGCCGACAGGGTGTTCAACATAATAAATCCAGTTGCAATACATGGCATGGCGGCATTTTCACTCAATGAGCACTTCAATGACAGGTCCATAAATTTCATTGTAAATCCGAATGCCAGCCTCTCTCTCAGATATGTCTTCAAAGGCAATGAGATAGAAGAGCCGTCCAATATAGGCTTCACTCTTGCTGCAGGCAAGTCGGTCACATTGATGTACACTGGTTCGATATCGCCTTCGGAAAACATACGGATGTCCCTTGTAAACGGAAGCAGCTACAGGGTATTCGTAATAGGGAGCGGCGTTCATATGGTGTCGAACGTTACCGCAAAATGAATGCAGCAGGAAGCGAAGCTTACATAACTCGTATAATGCTGCACTGCGATTAGGCATATGGTGGCAAGATGTGGAGGATAGGGCATAAAGGCGCAAAAGGGCCCGATGAAAATACTGCGCCTGCATTAAAAAAGGCGCTCAGGGCAGGTGCGGACGGAGTAGAATTCGATATACGGATGTCCAAAGATGGCGCTCTTGTGATTTTCCACGACCCCAAGGTGGATGGATTCACGAATGGCTCCGGGTACATAAAAGATCTTGATTTTAATGAGCTCAAACAGTTGAAACTTAATGGCAGCAATGAAGTCATACCCTCCTCATATGAGGTTTTCAGTGCGATTGCAAGGGAGGGAAAGCCAAAAGTCATGCAGATCGATTTAAAGGTTCCAGGGACTGGCAGGCAGCTTCTCAACCAGATATACCGATTCGGCTTTGAGGACATAGTGATAATAAGCTCGTTCCATAAAAGCATACTTGAGGAGATAAGAGGCCTTGACAGCAAGATAAAGACAGGCCTGATAAAATACCTTCCGGCAAACGGCCCCATAGAGTATCTTGCTCCTGAGTCAGAAGAAAACAGGGCTGTAAGGAAGGCCAATGAAACCTTGCATAGGGCATACCTCTACATGATGCTTCCATTAAACATCATATCCGGCTCCGCATTCTCAGATCTCATAAAAGATGCAAAGGAAATAAACGCTGATTACATAATGTTCTGGTGGGGCGCTACCACAAAGTCTCTGGTAAAAAAAGCGCACAAGGAAGGGCTTGGCGTTGTGGTTGGAGAGGTAAATACTGAAAAGAGGATAAGAAGAATGGAGAGAAAGCAGGTTGACGGGATAGTTACCGATTGCGCAGAGCTTTTAAGGCCTTCAAGGCAATAATCAGTAAGACGATGAAATGGAGGCAAGGAGAATCGAACTCCTGCTTGCAGAATGTCAATCTGCCGTCCTACCACTAGACGATGCCTCCCTACAGATTTTTTATGTAAATAATTATAATATCTCCGTCTTTCAGGACCGACGTATTCTTGAATATCTTCCTTGCCTCGTTTTCAAGCGCCTTTGCATCGGAATACCTTGCGCTTATGTGCGTCAGCGCAAGCTTCCTTGCATGCGCGTTCTTCGCTATCAGCGCAGCTTCCATTGCTGTTGAATGTTTCCTCTCCTTTGCAAGAGCCTTCTCGTTTTCCGAATATGATGACTCATGTATAAGAAGGTCAGCGCCCTTTGCTGCTTTCTCTGTTGATTTGCAGGGCCGCGTGTCTGAGGCATAAACTATCTTTTTGCCTTTCTGCAAGGTCGTTACATCGGCGATGCTTATGACCCTCTTTCCTATCCTGATTTTGCCTTGTTTCTCAATGACGGAGTGCATCTCCCCCTTTATGCCAAGGCGTTTGCATTTCTCCTCGATAAACCTTCTCCTGTCGTCTTCTGCGAATACAAAACCTGTTGATGCTATGGTGTGGTTGAGCCTGAACGCTTCAACAGTAAATCCCTTTCCCTTGAAAATTCTACCTGCAGATATCCCATAGATGTTTATTTTATATCCTATGAATGCCTTGTCAAATTCTATCAGCGAGCGTATCACCCTTTCATATCCCTTTGGGATATATATGTCGAGCGGAGCGTTCCTCCTGTTCATTGCAAGCGTCCTTATCAGACCTGCGACTCCGATTACATGGTCGCCGTGAGCGTGGCTTATGAATATTGCGTTTATGCGCGAAAAATTTATACCGTACCTGAGCATCTGCATCTGCGCTCCTTCACCGCAGTCGAACAGCAGCACTTCGCCGTTGTACGTTATGGCAACGCTCGGCATTGATCTCTCCTTTGTTGGAGAAGACCCTGACGTTCCAAGGGCTGTTACTCTGATTTCCATGCTCATGCCTCTATCTGAACTGTTTT
>JAJZLN010000010.1 GCA_021803425.1 Microcaldota archaeon
AAAGGCATCCAACGTTCGTTAAGTCTCGGTTTCCCGTCTGCATCTCACGCTTTTCGAGATACAGTCAGCCCTGCATTTGCCTTTACGCTTAACACTGGCTTTCCAAACCAGTTAAGCAGAGCATTGATCACTTTCGTTTCCTTATCGAAAGCAACCGCCCAGTCCAACTATCCATCTGCTGTTGTCCAATCACTTGTAAGTCGCGTAATAGATACAGAGTGGTGTTACATTGTCGCTCCACGGCGTCCGAAAACGCCGCTTCGATGCTCCCACTTACGCTGTGCAGTATCCATCACACAACAGCAACAGACTATAGTCAAGTTTCATAGAGACTTCGCTACCCACTGAGAGAACGTGGCATGTACACCACGTAGTAAGTTCACCAGGTCCCGAGTTGGGACAGTGGAAGAGTCGTTACGCCCTTCATGCAAGTCACCTATTAAGTGACGAGGTATTACGCTACCTAAAGAGAGTCAGAGTTACTCCCGCTCTTTGCTAGGGCTTAGTCCCATTGAACTGGGGTTTCGCTGACTAGCGGTGAGCAGGCGTCACCCACTGTACTAAGCCTTTCGGCTGTGCGGTGAGTTGTGTTTTTGATAAACAGTCGCTCTTCCCTTGATAATGCTATCTGCGCTTACCAAGCGCAGACATGGCTTTTAGAAAACATACGCCACTATTTTGCCGATTTCCCTAACCCGGGTTCCCCTGACACGCCTTGGCTTTTTCAGCCAGCAGCACCTGTACTGGTTCTAGGTACGATCTAGCACGATCGTTGCAGATTCCCTTTTCATGGACTCAGGAATTTGGCCATTGTCAGTTCATTTAGCTGCTTCTCCTCATAATGAGACTCTGCAGCCATTTGTACCTGTTTTCAGACCTATCCCCAAGTGTCAGAAATCTGCCTTGTGTTGCCACGCCTACGTGCTAGGCGTCTGGATATTAACAGACTTCCCTTTTGCATGGTAGTGATTAGCTCCATGCTTAGGATCGGCTAACTCCCAGCTGACGATCATTGCAAGGAAAACCTTGTGCTTCCGGCGTACGGGATTCTCACCCGTATATGCTGTTACTAATACCAGGATTTTCTTTGCTGCACAGTCCACTTGATCTTAAGACCAAGCTTCTAGCCATGCAGTATGCCCTCCTACCCGAATTTCACGCCTGGGTTTCGGTACTTGGTTTAGCCCCGTCCATCTTCGGAGAATATCATCTCAATCGGTACGCTATTACGCGTTTTTTAAAGGGTGGCTGCTTCTGAGCCTACCTCCCGACTGTCTAAAACAATACCGTCCTTTGATACACTTAACCAAAATTTAGGGACCTTAACCCAGGAAACTGTCTTTACAGCATCGCGACGCTAGCTTACCCAACGTCGCCGACTCCCAGAGTCTACGCAGCACACGCATTCGGAGTTTGACGGGAAAGTGGACCCTTTCGGATCCGACCTTTCTAATCGGTCGCTCTACCTCGTGTGCAAGCTCGTCTGAGGCTATCCTAAAGATACTTCGGAGGGGACCCGCTATTGCCATGTTCGAGTGGTCTATCGCCCCTACCCGCAGCTCACCCAACAGGACATGCCATGACAGGTTGCGGACCTCCATCGAGTGTAAACTCGACTTCGTCCTGGCCGCGAGTAGATCACAATGGCTTCGGGTCGAATCAGAGTGACTCAAGGCATTTTCATGCCCAGCGCCTCATTGCTTGCGCGCTTTCGCTTTCACTTCGCTGTTAAGCTCGCCACTCCAATGCACTCCCTGGCTCTTGCTTCGAGAAGAATGATAAAACACTGGTCCGTTCCCATCGCTTGATGCTCACGCATCTTCGCTTCTGGGCCTTTCATTCCTTCCGCGCCTTACCTTCTCGTAACCACCTAGTTTCAGATCTATTTCAATCCCACGCGTGTGGGTTCTTTTCAGCTTTCACTCACGCTACTTGTTCGCTATCGGTCTCTAGTCAATGTTTAGGGTTGGGGTTTAATGCCCCGTATTCGTCCGACATAATAAAGCCGGACTACTCGCTCGCTACAAGACTCACTCGGTTTAGTCTACGAGGCTGTCACTCTCTATGGCCGTTCTTTCCAGAACGTTTGACAGACTTCATGAGTTCATACATAGCCCACATCTCTTTCATTTCGCAATGAAAGATTCGGTTCGCCCTGTTCCGGGTTCACTCGTGTTACTGACGGAATCGCATAAGCTTTCTTTTCCTGCATGTACTAAGATATTTCAATTCCATGCGTGCGCTCACGCCACTATTCATGGCGTACATTTCGGCAATCCCAAGTTCAAAGGCTGACATGCGCCTACCTTGGGCTTATCGCAGCTTGCCACGGCCTTCGTCGCTACTAGAGCCAAGCCATCCACTAGGTGGCTTAAAATTACAAGCTTGCTTCTCCTCAAATCAATTGCAAATCATGCAATCTCACAAGTTTTTTACAGACCAGACAAGCCGAGGGTGGGATAGTCTAACTATTCCAATGTTTTCATCAAGCAGAAACCGCTCTCAAAACATAAGCCCCTACAAGCTCATGCTGGCCATAAAAGCACCAAAATAGATTAGTAAATAAGGTTTATAAAGGTTGGTTGCGCGGCTGTGCATGTCAATATACTCATTTTTCAGGTTTTTGCCCAAGAATTGGCACGCCTTTGCTGGGTTCGATGATAGGAACATCCTTTAGCATATCAAGTATGGGCAGGCGTTTCTCAAATTCTGTACGGTAGAAGTCCTGCAGCTTCTTGTAATAAGCAGCCGCTTCTTCGGCAGAATCTACCCTCATTATCTCTTTTATCTCACTGTCACTGGGACTGCTTATGCCCTTCTGGCTTTCTATTACAATAGCAGCCATAAGCAGCGAATAACGGTACAAATTCTTGCATTTATCCAAGCCATCTATTATCCGTGCCTCCCGCAGCGCGCCATATTTCAACCAGAAAACTCCGGCTACTTCTTCAGGCGTGTATAGTTGGGTCACATCAATGCCGCCATCCTTCAACAGTCTTATTATGCCCGGCACATGGAGCGCTCCTGTCATAAGGACAACATTTTGCCCCTTTTCATTACTGATAATGCCGTTTACATTGCTTGCCATTTCCACATTTCTAATGTCCAACATCTTTGAAAATACGCTCGCTTCGTCTCTTATAAGACCGAGAAGCATGCCGAAGCTGTCGGATTCCAGCACAGAATGGGAGATTTTCTTGATTATATCATCCATATCAAGAGACAGCCTCTTGAATTCAACGTCCCTCGCGTCCTTACGGTCAATGACATGTTTGATGTCTATTGGATATGCCTCCTTTACCTGGCCTTTGTGCTTCGCGTGATCTATTTCGATCAGATTTGCTTCTACATATTCAAAGTTATCGCTGTATACATTCGCAATCCTGAGCATAGCCTCAATCTTAGCGCCAAGGTCCTTTGATGAGCTGCCCAGAATCTTGCTGAAGAATTCCCTCGTCTGCGGAAGATTTGGAAATTCATACGCCACTACGCAGCCTCCGTTGCTGCTTGCAGTCTCGATTCCCCTCTTTAACCGCATATATTCGTTATTGTCATTGTGAATCAGAGGTATAGAATAAACTCTTGGTCTTGGCATTTCATCCTGTAATCTTTTTGCTTCATTTTCATATTTAATGTTTTTCCTTAAGGATACGTTATTCGAAAAACCAAGGAAAACAAATAAATATCAAGACCTTCATCATTGTTCTTGTAAATATGACCCCATTTAAAAAGAAGTTTCTGGACGCAATGACTCCTAATATAAACGTAAGCGGGGATATGGATGAATCAATAAAGGCGTCCATGCGCAATTCTGTAGCAAAAGACGTTTACAATGTTGTAAAGTATTCCAAAAAGGTCGGAAAGGTGCTTTCTAAAGGAAAGCCTCCCTTTATAAAAATAAATAACGAAAGTATTCTGGATTATGTTGGTAATGGGATCGCATTCTACCTAAATTACACAATATACATTAAAGACGAAGAACTTACCGGAACGGGCGGTGTCAAGTACGTGCCTTGGAAAAACGAATATGTGATATCGCATGAAATGTTCCATCATATGCAGACATTAAATGGCAATATGCCCCATCTCGATCAGCGGGAAAAGGCATATAGCGAGGGCAGTGCAGACCTTTTCGCGGCATCTTATACAGTGCGAAAGTTCAGCAGAAAGGAGCGCAAGAAAAATATACTTTATCAATTCGGAATTGAGGAAGCAAAGGAAGAATATAAGCATTTGAAGACGCTTGTGCGCAAGGACAGGGAAGAATATTTGAATAAGGTTTTATGTGCCGAAGAAAAGCCAATATTCGCGTTCGATTCGGGCGTAGATCTTAGTATATATATCCCCGGAAGGAAATTTGCATTGATAGCTCTGGAGTCCAATAAATGGGATATCAAAAAAACCATTAAGCAATTTTTAAATTGCAGCTTAGATGAGTCGATAAAGAAGATAAGTACCAGGGCAGCAAGCCCAAAAGAAAGAATGAGCGAAATGGCGCACAAAGTGGCACAGCGATTCAGAACATACTAAAAACTGTTTTTGCGCAACGATGCCTGCCACTGCAATTAATCTTTGCATGTAACTAATCATGGCTCTGTTTTAATTTGCTAAAAAAGTGAAACTGGACGCTATTAATTTACAAAAATAATAAAAAAGAAAAAAAAAGAAAAAAAAGAGGAAATTAGATTATCTCCTTTTCCTTGACATTCTGCCCTTCCTGTTCATCTTTGTCCTTGCTACGTATCCGCTCTTGTCTATGAAGTACAGGAATCCTGCCTCCCTCTTCACTTTCTCGTCGGTTACGCTTGCCTTTTTCCCTCTCGGGTTGTTCTTCATTGGTGTTTTCCAGACCCTTCCATCTTTACCTAAGAAATAAAGATAGCCGTCTTCTCTTTGGACGCGTTCGCGACCTATTCTTTCGGCCATTTAATCACGATAATATTTGCGCATAAACCTTTTTATACTCATCGTCGGCATTCCGAGATTAAAATAAACACGAAATTCCAGGAGATTCAGGTAACATTCATTAATCATTGCAAAGATAACCATAATGATGATGTTATGATTGAAATAAAAACATTCAAGAATTGCAATCTCAAGGGATACACCCTCATAGACGCTTTTCCCGGCGCAGGCCTGGTTGGGCCTATGGCCGGCAGCTACATAATAGAGAAGCTCAAGATGGAGTATATAGGGTATATAGACAGCGATGCATTCCCTCCAATAGCGGCCATACATTTCGGAATACCGATGTTCCCTGCCCGCATATACAAGGATGACAAATACAAGCTGCTAATTGCGATATCCGAGTTCGTCATACCTGCAAATTCAGTGTATGCTCTGTCCAGGGAGATACTTGCGTTTGTGAGGAAGTATGGGATAAGAAGCATAATATCAATAGGCGGCATGCCTACTGCAAAGCCTTCCGATAATGTATATATAACTTCGCCGGATAAGGCGGTAATTGCAAAAGCAAGCAAATTGGGCGTAAAGACCATAAGCGAAGGCGTGGTTGCAGGTGTCGGGGCGATGCTGATGACCAATTCCAAGCAATTTGATGTCATGTCAATGAACCTGCTTGTAGAAGTGAATCCGCAGATAATGGACCCAAAATACGCAGAAATAGCAATAAAGGGGCTCAATAAGATAATAGACACGAATATAGATCTGGGAGACCTTGAAGAAGAAGCCAAGATAGTGGAATCAAAGATACGCGACACTCTGAAGAAGATGAAGGAAAGCCCGGAGCACTACGACAAGGCAGCAGAGGCCACTGGGCCTTCGATGTATGCTTGATATTATGATGCAGGGGTGGCAGAGCCTGGTCTGGCAATTCAGCCACAGAAAAACGCGCAGGACTTAAGATCCTGTGGCTTAGCGCCTTCGTGAGTTCAAATCTCACCCCCTGCACATTCAAGTTCCACTACATGCTCTTGAATTTACAGGTCTGTAACTAGGTATATAAATAATACAAAGATATATGAATATATACTTCAGTATAATATAAACATGTTTACATACATCAGAAACAAAATTCTGGACAAAGCCAAACCAAGTAAAACCGTATGCCGCAAAACATTCTCAGTAGAATCCGTCGTGTCCGGATTTGAAGGGAGGCTCCTTCTGGATTTTATGCTAAACAATGAATTCATTATGGTCCATAATCTTAAACACGGGAGAACATTCGTTGCGGTCGAAGATACAGAGGTGCTTGATATTGAAAATCCTGGAATAGGCCTGCGGCTTGAAAAATCCAACGAAATGCTTGAAATCAGGCCCCCGTTTACTGTCCTCGGCATAGCCACGTTTAAGAGCAAGGAGGGGGTTGTGGAAGAAAGGGATGCCATAGCGGACATGTACAGGATATTTTCGGGATCCGAATGCAAAGTGTTCACTGTTTTCCTGCGACCCGAAAAGTCTGAAATAGTCAAACTGAGCAATGATATTGAAGAAGGCATAAGCAAGATAGAAGTCCGGTACTCAAGCAGCACGAATATTGTGCATAATAAGCATACAACATCCGTACAAAATGATTCATACTACCGGTCGTATGAAAAAAGGTTGATGGGAATGGTGCTTGATAACATCAATGATATTTTGCTTGCAAAGTTCTCCTCGTATAGAATCGCATTCATAGTTGAAGATGGAATAGGGTCTGAAAGATTGATAAGCTATATAAAATCCAATTTTATAGTCATCTCTGAAAAAAGGCTTGATTCAGGCGCTATGAACGACCTGCGGAAAGTCAGCGCATTAGCTGTGGCTGCTCCTCCGCTCTCATACCATAATGCTTCGAATGCAATAGGATTCTCGAACAGGATTAGCAGGCCTGTTGCAGTTAATTCTGGACATCGCGTTTCAGAAGGTGACATATATCTTGGTGATTATTTCGATCCGGGAATTAACAATTTTACCGGGAAAGCGATGGTAAACAGCAAGACGCTCAATTTGGGGACCTTGATAACCGGGCTTCCTGGAGTGGGCAAAACCAACGCAGCGAAAATCATGATAGAGCAATCGCCGCGGGCCGGATGCGGCATTGCCATAATTTCGCCGACAGGCGAATGGAATTCTTTTGCAGAAAGAAATAGTCTTAAGCTTATAAAAATCGGAGATGCTAGGTTTCCTATCAATTTTTTTAAATGTGAATCAAGCAACACTGTCAAATTCTATGAAAACCTTTCCATGCTTATATCTGCAGGATGCAACTCCGGGCCGTACAAGAATTCCATGGAAAACTGCCTCCTTGCCGCATTTTCCAAGGCATACCTCAATACAAAAAACCCTGATCCGCAGGATGTGTATGGGGAGATAGAAGAAGCTATAATAGAACAGCATGCGGTAAGGACGCCCGGCGGTGTGAAGTACACTAAACACGGCGAGAATATAAAATCTGGGCTGGAGGGGCTAAGACAGATTCTTAGTAAACGGCAGTTTGCATACGGTGATGGCATTAGCGTGGCGTCACTTATCTCCAGCGGAGTCGTATTCGATCTTTCCGAGATTAGCAATAATATGAAGCCGTTGATATATGCGCTTTTGCTTAACCATATATATGGGATGTGCGATGAGTTGGACCTGAATGGAGACGACAAAATAAGGATGATGATATGCCTTGAGGAAGCGCAGCTGATATTCAATCCCGATGATGACAATGTGGCTACGGAGGATTTGAAGGCGAGGATACAGAATTTTAGAAAGAACGGGGTTGCACTGATCCTGATTGCCCATAATGTGACGGACATAAACCCGAACATAAGGAGGTTGTGCCAAAACAAATTTTATTTCAGGCAGAGCTCTGATGTGGCAAAGTACGCGTCCAGCGATCTTATATTCAATGAATCTGAATACGGAGACATAATACGTATCTTAAAGGGGCTTGAACAGAGGGAATGCGCGATAAACTCCGTAATTGTGCATAATGGGAAAAAGATCGTGGCCGAATCCTCGTTTGCCAGAATAAAGGAATACGTACAGGAAATCCACGAGAAAAATACTGTTTACGCTATAGAGCAGCAATCTGCAACTAATATAAAGTTTGCAGGAAGCGCATTTTTGGGGAGGAAGTTCAGCATTTTATATCTTGGAGAATGTGTGAGGAGGGGAACTGTGGACAATCCGGAAATCCGCGACTTTGGCCTGCTTGAAAACAGGAGATATGTCCTTTTAGTATATGGCAGGAAAAAGAAGGATAACATGCAGTTTGAGATAATCGGCGGGACAGACAATGTCATCCCTGAACAAGCCTTCTCTGCCTGAGTGCCAGAGAAAGTAGGGTGCTATTCTTGATCCATGTGTTAGGAGATATGTCCATCCTTGAACTTACAAATGCAAACAGGTCTTCAAATCCCTCCATAACCGTCGGGGTGCCCTTGAGCGCCTCCCTTACATGCTCCCTGACGTTCCACACGCCAACAGGCATTATGTAGCCCGGATGGGCTTCCCTGAGTATTACCACCCTTGCCTGTTTTTGCATTTTGTCAAGAAGCTCTGACGATGCAAGTCTTGCAGCATAATAGCATCCGCCTATTTCAGCATATGCGGTCCTTCCCTTGAACGGCTCGTATGATGAATATATCTCTATGTTTTCGCTTGCCGTATTCCATGTTGTGTTAGGATACCACGCCTCTACAAGCTCATACTCCCATGCTCCCGGAATCATTATGACAAGCCACCTGTTGTCAAGTGCAATGTTTTCATAGACGCGTATCGCATCTATGGTTTCATTCTCCTTTACCGACCTAAGCTTGTACTTGGACAGGGAGTCGTCCACAGCAGTGATGCTCCATCTGGTTGGAACAAGCTTCCTTCTCTTGCCCATTCCAAGTATGCCTGCTGATAGGGATTTCTGTATCTTGGACACTGCCACTCCGCTATTGTAAAGCTCTATCATGGCAGAGGTCGAATTCATGTCTGTGTCAGAATAAGCCTTCTCTATTTTTGGGTTTGCAGTGCTGTTGTCTATCTTCATGTCGTCAAGTTTTGCGCTAGGTCCGTATGGCTGGCTGTTTTCATCAAAATGCATGCCAAATACCGGCCTGCTCTTGAATAGTTCTTCTACTGCGCTGTATTTGTCTGCCATCGCCAATTCTGCTATCATCTCCTCTATTTTACCATTGTCTGCATTGTTTATCCTTGTCCTGTACATTCCGCGTACGAGTGAAGACCTGAATTTCACTATCTCCTCAATGCTTTTTCCAACCCACATCTCCGGAGAGCCCATTATTGTCGTATCGCCAAGCTCCGGGGGAACTAGCGGGCCTATGTAGACATTCGGGTACCCGAACCTGCCCACAAATATATCCGGAGGAGATGATCCATAAATGCTGTTGCCTTCAATTTTCTGAACGGTCTGGAATTTGTAGTAGTATTTGAGGAATGACGGATCCTTCATGTTCCTGTATACTGAACTGTCCCTCACTACCTTGATGCGCTCAACCATGGATCCACCGATGCCTATTATAAATTAAAAAGAGAGTTTTTTAATATGGTTTTATGGCTTCTAAATCAAAGTATAAGCTTGTACGGAGGGACGGGATCACTGCAATAGTGTTATTCAAGAAAAAGGCCCTGCTCCTAAAGAGGCGTAACGTTCCAGTAATATCAAATCCTGGGATATGGGCGTTTGTGTCTGGGGCGACTGAATCTGTCGAAAGCCACATTAGTACTGCATACAGGGAGATAGAGGAAGAAACAGGCATTAAAAAAGATTCGTTGAAGCTGGTTAAAGAGTATAAACTGCTTCTGTTTGAAGAGAGAAAGAGAATTATGTGGCCTAATCAGGTATTCATATTCAATTCTAACACCGGGAAAGTAAAACTTGACTGGGAAAACAGCGATTACAGGTGGGCTACAATCGATGAGATAGTCAGAGAGAAAAGATACACAAATATATTTATTAACAAACAGCTTATCATAAAGTCAATACGGGATGTGGCATATGGCAAAATCGGGAATGAAAAAAAAGCTTGAAAGGATATTCGATGGATCTAAGGAAGCGGATGTCATACTCATAGCGAATACCAGCAGCAAGGATCCGAATTTTTCATACATAACCGGGATAGTTGGCGGATTATTCGAAGGCAACATACTCCTTCTTAAGCGCGATTCTGCAAAGCTCATAACAAACCAGCTGGAATACGAGCTTGCTGCAAGCCAAAAGCCTGCAGACCTTGAACTCATCAATGCGTCAGATGCAAAGCAGATTAAGGGTATATTGGTGAGGGAACTTCGGGGGAAGAGAGTCGGCGTGAACCAGAATGCAATCACCCTTGATCTTTATGACAAGCTCAAATCCGAATACAGGCCAAAAGAAATACTCAGATCATACAGCGCTTTTTCGGATTCAAGGTCAATAAAGGATGATGAAGAGATATCAAAGATAAGAAAGGCTGCCGAGATAACAAAGAAGGCGATGGAGCTCATAAAGAAGGAATTCAAGGTGGGGGTAACTGAAAGGGAGATTGCCCAGAAATTCGATTACACATGCAGAAATCTCGGCTCCGAATCGCCATCATTCGATACGATAGTCGCTTTCGGGAAAAATGCCGCAATGCCCCACCACGCTCCAACAGATGATAAGCTCAGATACGGAGACATAATAAAGATAGATGCAGGCTCGAAGTTCGGGAATTACTGCTCTGATATAACCCGCACCGTGATATTCGGGGATGATAAGGGCAGAATAAAGGATTATTCAAAGAAGCTTGAGATAATTGAGATCGTAAAAAGCGCGCAGAAAGCTGCAATAAAAGCGATAAAGCCCGGAATGAAAGGCAAAGATATACACAAAATAGCCAATGATTACATAAACAACGCGGTAGGCGGCATATACAAAGGGACGTTCATACATGGGCTTGGGCACTCGCTGGGCCTCGAGGTGCATGACAGCTCAAAGCCAAGGCTCAGCCCATTATCAGATGACATCCTTAAACCGAATATGGTTGTAACAGTGGAGCCAGGCATATACATAAGCGGATTTGGCGGAGCAAGGATCGAGGACGACATACTCATAACCAAGGATGGCGCAGAAATACTTTAAGGGGAGTTAGGCTAGCTTGGTAGGCTACCAGGTTCGGGACTTGGAGACTCGAGTTCAAATCTCGGACTCCCCGTTTTGTGCTAGGGGTTAGCTGTTCATGGTCTTGGCGGCAATGGTTATCCACCTTAATCTAGGCAGAAGAAGATAGCGTCTTACTCCTTTATTCTTAACGCTTCGACCAACTTTCTTATATTTGGCAGATTCTCTGAACCGATAGTCTCTATAAGTCTGGATAGCTCCTGTTCAGCTATTCTGTGAACTGCCTTAAACGTATTCAATGAAGTGCCAGATAATGTAATGGTCTCAGGCTGCTCTGATTGAGATACCTCAATTTTCGGCGTGGCCACTTCGTGTCCAGCTCGAACTCCAACCACCACCGACGCGACACCATCCCTCTCAAACTCTGCTTGTATGACGTAACGCTCCCCCTCCCCCGCATTCAAATAGGCATAATTGTTAGAACGCACGTAGAGCGCCAGCGGCTGGGGGTCTTCGTAAACACGAACAGTTTTTTCTATATCTCCTTTTCCTTGTGTTAGTTCTCCCTCATCATTGAATGTGTAGTTTCTCAATACTGCAGAGTCTTTTCCTTCCAAGTAAAACCATTCTCCCTTCAACTGTTCCTTGAGTTCTGGACTCTGGTCTATCTTTTCTAGTGCTTCCTGATAAGTTAGTGGTCTAAAGCCATTCTGTCGAAGCAATGCCATTGAGTTTTTGTGATTTGCTTCTGTGTCAGCGAAAAATACGCCTGTTTGACTAACCTCTCTAAACTTTACTTGTACTTTTTCTACAGTTCTGTCTCGAAATCCTGTTATAAGTATTTCTAAAGTGTTCTCTTGTACTCCTTTTACAAGTCTTGATGTATTCTTCATTTTACTATTCATTTTACCACAGTACAATTGCTGTCTTGGATGGTATTTAAAGGCAGCGGTTAGTCGTGCGGAAGGATTATAAAGGGTTATTTAAAAGTCGTAAGAATTTAAGATTGTTACGGAGAAATTCCGCTATTCGACAACAGGCACCAGAAAACCGCAAAACGCGCAAAAATCCTGTCCTCGAAGTCGTAAGATTCTTGAACTGTTACTAAAAGTCTCTTTCTAGTCTTTTTCTTCAGTATTATCTTCACCCTCTTTCACTTTCTTTCTCAGATAACGTAGATTTCTTTTTGAGATTCCGATCTGTTTTGCTTGCCTTGGCGTTAGTTTCTTGATAATATCCTTTATCTTCTGCTCCATTTTGTTATCATAGATAATGTAATCGTTATCTGAAACACCGATAACCTTGCTTTCTTCAAGGTTATTCTAGTCTTTCCCGATGTGTTCAATATCATTGATATTGATTTGCTTCTTTCTTAGCCCTCCAGACTCACCGCGTTCATATTCTTTGAATACTTCATTGAAATAAGAATTAAATTCATTCATCATCTTTCCCTTGCCGAATTATACTATTTATCTTTCCAGTAACTGTCAAGTATCTTTATTACTTCTCCGTCTTCGACCTGCTCAAACTCCCTGTAAAATTGTCCTATTCCAAAGAAAAGCTCAGGAACATCTAGATATATTATGTCATCAGCTTCTCTCCTGAGCTTGTCAAGTATGTCCGCTGCTATTACCGGCACAGCAACTATTATCTTTTTTGGATCATGCTTCCTTATCCACTTTATTGCAGCAATTGCAGTTGCTCCTGTCGCTATTCCATCATCAACCAGTATTACGATGCGTCCATTCAGTTTAGGATACTCTCTTATTCCTCTGTAAGCATTAAGGCGCCGCAGCGATTCATTAATTTCAAGCTCCTTTTCCTTCTCAATGTAAGCTATTTCTATCCCTCTTGCCGCTATGACCTCCTCATTAAGGAATGTGCTGCCATCGGGCATTACTGCTCCTATGGCTAGCTCCGGATCATACTTGTCTTTAAGCTTTCTAGGAGTGACTATGTCCAATTCTGCTCCTATCCGCTTTGCAATTTCATATGCCACCATAACTCCTCCTCTTGGTATTGCAAGTATAAGCGGATTCTTAATTTTCAGATCCTTGAGCTTTTCAGCAAGAAGAAGGCCTGCCTCATTTCTATCTTTAAGCATAAACTGTCCATAACCCATGATAGAAATATACCAAATATCTATTTATAAAATCACGATAATAGTGCTTGTTTGACCTATTGCCAATAGCAAGCATTTTGGATTCTTATCTAATGCACTTTTTCATTGAGAGTGAGTGAAGAAAAGCAAAATTTATAGTTCACCCAAATTCAATGACACACTAGATTCAGTCTTTGGAAAGTAGCTATCAAGCATGCCGGGCTTCTGCTTCTTGCCCGGTTTGCAATCCAAATCTTTCATTTCTTCTGCTTATGCTTGTTTGCTGCCCTCTTTTTATACATGTAAACTGCAGACCCAATCACTATTATGATAATTATGATGGATATCTGGGTAGCATTTCCAGCTGCGCCTCCAACAGCGACAAAATAGTTGTTCTCTCCGGTGAACTGCTGGTCTGCCGCCCCATTTGGCTGCTTCCACTGTTCGTATAGGCTAACAGGGTAGTTGCCTTCAACGCCCTGGCTGTCTACGCTCACCAAGAAGGTTACATTAGTCGAAGCCCCTGCAGGCAAATCGCTTATGTAAGCGGTGCTCGCAACAGGCGCAATCGGATAAGTTGTCTCTAGGCTGAGCTGCACCTGTTCCGCTGGGCTTGTTCCAGTATTCGTGATTTTGAATGTTACTGGCACATCTGTAGCCCCTATTCCAACGGATTCCGATCCCGACGCTATGCTAAATTGCGCCGCCGGGACTACGGAGAGGCTTATATTCTGCGCGCTGCTGAATTTCTGGCCAAGCGCAGATGAGTAATAGTTTATGTTTGCAAACAATTCCGCTTGCGTTGTGTTTTCAGCTGATATTAGGATCGGTTCATCTATGGTCTGCCCCTGCGTGAGATTCGATATGAAGAAACTGGTAACTGAGCTGAGAATGTCCGTCCCTGGGCCCGTGGAGACATAAACACTTACGTTCCTTGCTGTGCCATAGCCAGTGTTTTCTACGGCAAGATCTACGGTTTGATTATGCCCTGTATATAAAGTTGCCGGATTTGGGCTCTGGGCCGTCACCTTGATAGAAGGTTTGTTCTGAACGTAGAATGTAACTGGCATGGAAGATGTTGCTACAACAGATCCAGTCCCTGCATATATGAAATAACGCGAAGTGAAAGTTATGGTATAGGTGCCTGATGGCAGGGTGTTTGGGATAGGGAAGGTGTAGGTATAATTCTTATTGTCAAGTCCTGGATTTACCATCCCTATTAAAACCTCATTTAATGGTGACGCGTTGATTAGCGGGTATGTTCCGCTTGGCTGCAGCGTGGTTCCATAGAGCCAGACGTCATATGCATCGTAGAGTTTGAAATGTATTACTGCGTTGCCTCCTGCTACAACCGGATTGGGGGAGACTGATACGTTGGCCATCGAAAGCGAGTTGTCAAAAGTAGTCTGCGCACTGATTGTGCACATCAGCATTGCCAAGACAATGAACGCTGAAAAGAAATGCGCTGTTTTCATTTTTCCACCTATTTTCATTTTTCCACCTATAATCATGATCCATTATAATATCATATCTGCTGGCTTGTGTCTCTGAAGAAAAATGCTGCTAGTGCTATCATCACTCCGGTAAATATCAACAGTATGGCGGAGCTTTCTACCAGCATGCTAACGGGCAGATAACCCTTTATCATTATGTCCCTTGTGGCGTTTACTGCGTATGTCAGTGGATCTACAACTGCAACTGGCTGTAAAATGGCCGGAAGAAGGGACACAGGAACAAATGCCCCTCCGAGAAAAGACATCGGCATTGTTATTGTTTGCGTAATCAATGCATAGGTCTGCAGCTGCTTTGCCTTTGAAGCCATGGCTACTGACAACGCTCCGAAGCTCAACCCTACAAGGCCTATTATCCAGAGGAGCTCAATGAAGCCTACTATTCCAGCGGCGATTGTTGCTCCTAGAAGCAGGCCGATTATGAGACCAACGTATGCGCTGAATGTTGATTGCACTGTGCCGTATCCTATCTTGCTGAATAGCACAGCATATTTGTTAATTGGGGTTGTCAAGAATGCTTTCATGTTGCCAAGCTCCCTGTCGCTGATTACAGTGAAACCGCTGCCGAACATTGCGCCAAACGCTGCAACCATTATCACTATTCCTCCAACCACGAAACTTTCGTAGTTGCTGCCGGCCCCATAGGCATAGTCAGTTATAACAGAGATGATGTTTGGTGCAGATCCTATGCTGCTAGTCACCAAAGAGGTGCCTAACTTTGCTGCAGCTAAAGATACAGCGCCGTTAACTACAGATGCAGACTGGGGCTGCGAATTGTCAAGATAAACATAAATGCTTGATGCGGAATCCTGCGACAAGACCGGAGGTATTACAATGACCGCTGCTACACTGCCTTGGGACAGCAAACTCATTGCCTGGGCCTGAGTGGTGGCACTTACAACCTTTACATTGTTGTTGGACTGAATCAGGTTTATTAATTGCAGTGACATTGGGCCGTTGTTGTAGTTTACTACGGCCACAGGAACATTCTTCGGCGTGCTTCCAAAGCTTCCTAGAAGGATTATGAAAACTAGCGGGAAGATGAGCCCTCTGCTTAAGTTCTGCAGGAGATTCTTCTTGAAGATCAGCATCTCCCTTGTAAAAAGCGTTAGCGTGTCTTCTGCAAGGCCCATCTTATCTACCTCTTCTCATCAATGCTGCAGCTTTGCTGTTATCAGCGCCAGTCTGGTCTCTTGTCGAAGATCCGGTAAGCTTCAGGAATATGTCATCTATCGTAGGTTCATGCATGCTTATGCCGTGTATTGGAATCTTGTTCAATGTTAGTGCCTTAATAAGCTTATCTACCTTGTCTACCGGAGCATTTCCTCCGGAAGCGATAACTTTGTTTGTGAGAACCTGCGGATCCAATCCTACTTTCTTGAAGGCTGATGCAATTTTATCCAGATAATCCTTGGCTGCTGCAACTTCCACCACGGCGCTCATTCCTATTTTCTGCCTCAGTTCTGCAGGAGTGCCAAGCGCTACGAGTTTTCCATGGTCGATTATTCCGATTCTGTTGCAGAGCTGGTCCGCTTCTTCAAGATACTGCGTGGTCAATAGTATGGTGACATTGTCTCTTTTGTTTATCTGCCTCAACAGGTTCCATATCTGCGTCCTGTTCTGAATGTCGAGTCCTGTTGTAGGCTCGTCGAGGAGAAGCAGCTGCGGCGCATGCATCAGTGCTTTTGCAGTTTCCAGCCTGCGTTTCATGCCCCCCGAGAAAGTGCCGGCATATTTGTTCCTGAAATCGGTAAGATCCGAAAGTTCTAGCGCAAAATCTATATCCTTCTGCAATTCAGAAGCCGGAATATGGTGCAGCCTTCCGAATATCATCAGGTTCTCCTCGGCTGTTAGTTCAGGCTCCACAACGGTTTCCTGCGTAACCACTCCTATCTCCTGCTTGGCTTTGTCCGGATTTTTCTGCATGTCTATGCCGTCTACCAATATATTGCCAGATGTTGGTGGAATTAGCCCAAGCAGCATGTTTATTGTTGTGCTCTTTCCCGCTCCGTTTGGTCCCAATAGGCCGAATATCTCACCTTTCTTTATGTGAAGGGTGACACCATTGACAGCTGTGAAGTCACCAAATTTTTTCACCAGATTATCAATTTCTATTGCGTATTCGACCATTGAACAAGCCCGCCATATTTTTATTTGAACATATCTGATATTTCCTTCATGGAGGATATGAAAATTTTCTTTGTGCTGTTTAGAACGGCCTTCCCCTCTTTAGTTATTGTGTAATAGTTTGCGGGAAGATCCGGCTTGGAATGTTTTTCCTGCCCGGTATGTCTTGATCCTGAATTTGCCAGTCTAATATAACCCGCTTTTTCAAGTACATTTATTGTATTGTATATCTCGTCCTTGATTGCATCTCTGCTGCTGAAGAATTGTGCCATATGCTTGCTCTGTGCAATCTCCTTGACTATGGCATAGGGATATGTTCTCTTTATTCCTATTATTTTTAGCACCTTTAGCTTTACCATGACCTTCTTCATGTCTTTTGTCAAAGCGTTTTTCTCTATCATGTTGGGCACTAATAGTGTAGATTTAGACTATGAATATATAATCCTTTGCTGTAACGAGGCGTTGTAGTTTAATTCCAGGTATCGGGAAGCACACATTTGTTTATGGTGCCAATAATCCGAAAGGATATGTCAAAACCAGAGGTTCAATAGAAACGCTGAGAAAGCCGTAAAAACCGCAATAGACAAGTCACAGCATAAACCATGCTAATTCTTTTTGCAAATCCGCTCACTGCTGCCAACCAAGGAGGATGTTATTCACAACTGACTTGAATATGTAGCTTTTCCTTGACCTTGCGCTGTCCCTCAGCCTAATCCTTGTTCTCGTTACATTCTTTAGCACATTATAGCATTTCACGCACATGAGCCTCCTGGCCACAGCGCCCTTTCTTACGTAATTATCCCTTTCCTGTATGTATCTTGGGGGCACTATTTTTATCTCATAGGCACCGAGATGCCTGTTGCATGAAATGCAGCTGTTCTCGACAAGATACTTGAGGTCGACGCTTTCAGCTTTTTCTACGGAATACTCCTTATCTTCAGATGCAGCAAACTTCGTATCAAATCGGCTTCTTTCCAAACAAACTTCAGGTTCGACCATTCTATTACCCTAATCGGCAATCCCCAATGCCGAAATTCCCAACCCTATGTATTACAGCAGACCTTATATTTATTAGTTGCGGTAAATCTAGTAAAACCAAATTTTTGGAATACAATGCACGACAAATATGTTATTGCTCTGGGAGGCAACGCTATAGACGACATAGATTCAATATCAAAGTCAGCGGCTGCGATAGCTAAGCTATATTCGAAGGGAAATGACATCATAATTACACATGGAAACGGGCCGCAGGTTGGCATGCTCTCGGAGCGCATGGACATGGATCTTGCAGTGCTTACTGCGCAGACCCAGGCGTGGATAGGGGCTGAGATATCAAAATGCATAGCCGATGCCCTGAATGAACTTGGCATAAAACACAGCCATTCCATACCTGAAATAGTGATAACATATGTCGCTGTCAATAGGAATTACGGCAGGTTGGCAGCAATCAAGCCAATAGGCAGGTATATGTCAAGACTTGAGTCCCGCAGGATTGTTGGCAAAGGATTTAAGGTAAAGAAATTTAATGGTGGATACAGAAGGGTAGTTCCTTCTCCTTATCCGATAGCGATACTCCAGAATGATGTAATAGATATGCTTACCAAAAGGAGAAAGATAGCCATAGCCTGCGGCGGAGGGGGCATACCCGTAATGATCATGTCAGGGAGAATGGAATATGCAGATGCAGTAATAGACAAGGATAGGTCTAGCGCCCTGCTCGCAAAAGAGCTGAAGGCAAGCAGGTTTTTCATACTGACCAATGTCGATGGCGCATACAATAATTTCGGAAAAAGCAACCAGAAGCTAATAGAAAGGATAACTGCAGATGATCTTGCGGAATTAATCAAAAAGGGCGGATTTGAGGAGGGGAGCATGAAGCCTAAACTTGAATCATGCATAGATTTCGTCAAGTCATGCAAAAGAAGCGCAGGCATAGGCAACATGTCCAATCCGGACGACGTATTCTCGCTTAAACACCTAACCCTTGTTACTCCTTGAGAGCGCCTTTATGCATTTACTTACCTCTTTTGCGGTAGCATCGGTCTTAATTCCGTTATCATCGAACTGCGTTGCAGTTGCTGTATATCCTAGATCCGACAGTGCCTCTATGACTTTATAGTGCGATATCGAGCTTAACCCAAGCCTTTTGGTCATTTTTGGCACCGAATAAAATAGTGGTGTGTCAAACTCCTTGCTTATGCATTCGGCAAGCCGGGATCCCTGGGCTTTGGCCACTTTCAATGACAATCCCTTGTCATATAAATTCCCGAGCCATAATGGTCCGAATCCCTCAACTTCCGAGCTGCAGTCTGCGCAGACGTTTCCAATAAGCGGTGACACGCCGCGTTTGAAATCAAATCTGCCGCAGCTGTGGCAGAATGTTCCTATTCCCCCAAATCTAACTGCCCCATAAGCATTTTTGGCTCCGCTCTCAAGCTTGATAAATACCCTCATGTAGTGCATGTCGGATATGCACATTAAAGGTACTGAGCCGAAATTAAACTGCGCAGCTATTTTCGAAATGTAACACATAAGTATCCTGATGCCTACCTCCTTGCACAGTTCATTGTGAAGCGGCTTTGAATTATACTGCTTTAGACATGCGGCTGAATGCGCACCGCACAGCACCGCAGTATCTGTCGCAGTGGCCATAAGGACTGTCCCATCTTTTGAAATCTTCATCAAGTCATAGATATCCGGGGCTGGGCTTCCGAAAGGGTCAAGGTCTATTATGTCAAACTTTTCATCGGAATTATTCGCGAATTCCTGTATGCTTACATTTTTACAGTCTACATCAACATTATTCAAAAGGATATTCTTCCGGCATAGTTTGTAGGCATTTTTGTTTATGTCTATAGCGGTAGCGCTGCCTATTCCGCACTCCTTATAATATCTTATAGCACGCACGCCTGTTGCTGCGGTAGCGTCAAGAAGCGTCTTCCCCGCGCATCCATATGCCAAAAGGAATGCGACTGACATGTCCCTAAGCGTTGACATTTTAGGATTGAAGAATACCTTTTCGTTCGTTCGTATGTGCGCTTTGCCTTCGGAAACAACATTCACACGTCTCCCTCCTTTATTTTCAGCACAGCGTCAAGAAGCCCGTGAGCATATTCTATGCTCGAAAATGCGGTGACATAGTCGCCCTTTTTAATCCAGGACTCAGCGTCGCTGTGATACATCTTGGCCAGCTCAACAACTTTCAATTCTTTGCCGCTGAGCTCCAGAATGTCAATGCGCTTTATATTCTCCTTAAAAATTGCAATGCTTTTTTCTATTCTTTCATTCAATTCCATTGCGGCACCTTGCAAAATAACATGGCTTGTTTTATGCCTACATCATCCGAATCAAAGAACAGAATGGGGTTGCAATACCGAAGTGCGTAATTGCCAATCAGCTATTCCTCCATGTAGGGGGCAAGATAGTACACTATTTCCGAATCCCCGATATTATATCCTATCTTCATAGGTTCGTTGGTCTTCAGGTCTATCTTTATTGTGCTTCCAAGCGGGCAGGACTTTACCATGCTTTCAAGGAATTCCAGGTTGAATGTTGCATCAGCATTTTTCTGCGCCTCGACCTTCTTGATTGCCGATCCTTCCTTCTCATGCTGCTCCTCAAGCTCTCCAGAGTCTCCCCTGGCATTTACCATAAACTGGTCTTTTGAAGCCCTGAACGCTATATACGAAGACATCAATGCCGCGTCCTTTATCATGTCCTTGAAAGGCTCCCCTATTATCTCTATATGCGCATCAAACTGCACATTGGGCTCCTTTTCAACGCTCTTCTTGACTTCGATCATCTGTATCTTGAATCTTCTCTTGCCTCCTGGCCCTACGAATTCAAGAAGCACTTTGTTGTCAGCATCCTTGATTATCAGTGATTCCCCGTCCCTAGTTGTAGAAAGTATCTTGCTCAAATTTTCGAGGTTTAATCCCACAGCGCTGCTCTTCTCAACAGAAAATTTTGAGAAGGACTTACTAGGCATGAAGAAGGAGACCATGCTTATGCTGGACGGATCCATGGCCTTCAGGCTTATCCCATCCTTGTTTATGTTGAATAGCCCCTCATCGATAAGGCTGACTATGGATTCGACGCAATCCCTCCAATACTTTGCATTGTCTATCTTAAGCTCAAACATGCTATCACTCACAGATTAAACACCTCTTTTATAAAAGAATAAAAATATATAGCTATGGCAGCTCCTTTGGAAGTTTGATATGCTATAATCTCTTGATATGCATATACATGTGCTCCAAGTCAATGTATTTGCCATCCCTCTTCACAAAGCCCGGAGCAACGCCGAAACTTGCAAAGCCCGCTTTCTTGTACATCTCCTTCGCCATTCTGTTGTAGCTGAAAACAGTAAGATGAAGCGTCTCAAAGTTTCCTCTTGCCGCTTTTATCGCCGCGCCAAGAAGCGTTTTCCCTACACCCCTTCCTCTATAATCCTTATGGACAAGTATGGATAGCGAACCCACATGGGAAAGTTCGGATTTAGGCAGGCCCCTCCTTATAAAACATTGACCTACAACGGCGCCATCAATCTCTGCAACCAGATATACCGCATTCCCATTTCTCGCGTCAGCAAGCAGCTTTGAAAACCATTCGCGCATCCTCTTTCTGGTCGGCCTCTTAAGGAATACATAATCCCCAAATTCGGGGTTTGATTCACGTTCAGGATATGTTGACCAGCCAAGCCTCAGGACATCATTGAAATCTACAGCAGCAGCATTGCGTATTTTTATCATGTCATCACTCAAACATCGGCTTAACACATGCATATTGAAATTGTTTTTATCTTTTTATACCTTTTTAATATAAAAGCAATCATGATAGATATTGTGTTCTATTCCGGTGATGTAACTTCTGCAAATGCTGGCCATCATGCGCTTAAATGCCTTGGTGCAACAAGCACCGACTCCGGATCATTCAGCAAGGGCGAAATAGAGATTAGGAGATCAGATTGCGATCTTCTTCATTCAGAATATCTCGATGAGCTTGGCGCAGACCTTATAATATTCTTGAGCAAGCATAGCAGTTCGTCTGGGACACCTGCATTTACTGTACATTCGACCGGGAACTGGTCAAAGAATGCCGAATTCGGCGGAAAGCCCAAATCGTTATCCACTGCGGCACCTTATGCCATGCTCAACATAATTAAAAGGTTATCAAAGCTTGAGATTAATGGTATTGAAAAGACATACGAAGCCACGCACCATGGCCCGCTACTTAATACGCCTTCATTGTTCTTGGAATGCGGAGGAAACAAGGAAGCTTTAAGCAATGTGGCATTTGCTGAAAAGCTCGGTGAAATAGCCCTTGAAGCCTCGGAAGACGTCATAGGTGCCGTTGAGTATCGGGGCAAGGTCGTAATAGGCATAGGCGGCGGCCACTATCCTTCAAAATTCACAAAGTTGGCGGTCGAAAAGGGCTACGCCTTTTCCCACATCCTGCCAAAGTACGCAATTTCAGGTGCGGATGGGGCATACAATATCGACATGCTTGAACAGGCAGTAGTAAAATCACATACGAGAGCCGAATGCGCAGTGATAGACTGGAAGAGCGTGAACTCAAAGGAAAGGGCAATGATTATAAAAAAGCTTGATGAAATTGGTATAGCGTATGAAAAGGCCTGAATTATTATTCATATTTTTTATACTGATGCCTGCTCTGGCAAATGCTCAGTACTGGTTCCAGTCAGGCGCAAGGGCAGGTTCGCTTTCCACATACAACAACGGCGCAAAAGTCGAGATACAGACATTATCCGGGCAAAATATAAGCTCCGGATCCATAGCATTCTGGGTTGGCGAAACCCTTCAAAATGGCGCGTTCATACAGGTCGGGTATCTTGTTTTGAACGAATCTGGAAATTATCCGTCTTATTGCACAGATGTATGCCACAATTATACATACATAAAGAAGGGATCGCCATCATGGTTCTATGAATATTTCAATTCGCAATCAGACACTGCATTTCATGGCGCTGTGGGCGCGAACGGATCTGCAGGCGCAAACAATACGATGCATACTTACGGATTTTATTCTGCTGGGGACATATGGCATATATTCATGGACAATACGACTCTCGGCGAAATCAATCTCGGAACAAATAATTCTGGAAACAACCCTCCTGTTGCATTTGCTGAAGCTGCAAATGTTACTGGCACTGATGACAAAATCATACCTGTCCAGTTTAAAAATCTTTCTTTCTATAGGAACGGCACATACCTTCCTTCACGGTACGGCTATTTTTTTGAAGGCTATGGTGCCGGAAGCCTCAAATCAATACCTAACCCATATGGCGTAATTGAATTATACAACCGCACTAACTATTTTGAGGTTGGGTCCGGCATATCTAGCCCTACAAATGGCAAAGAGTTATGGTCTTTAGGCTATTTTCTTACCATAATGTCGCAATACGGGGCTTCAAACAAGACCGAATACACTGCATATAAGGTAATCCGACTGCAGAGCCCCGAATTCATATAT
This sequence comes from Microcaldota archaeon, assembly GCA_021803425.1. Taxonomy (GTDB): domain Archaea; phylum Micrarchaeota; class Micrarchaeia; order Micrarchaeales; family CABMGC01; genus JAJZNA01. The sequence goes on from JAJZLN010000010.1 coordinate 23,252, forward strand.
ATAAATAACGTGACAAGGGAGGCATTTAATGGCTGGTCTGGAACAGGCGTAGGCTCTTATTCTGGCATTCTAAATGAAACAAACATAACAATGTTTTCAAACATAACGGAGACTGCATCATGGAACACACAGTATGCCTTTAATCTATCTTCACCATATTCAAAATTATACGGAAGCGGGTGGCATAATTCCAATAGCACAGTGAATATATCTGTAAATCCAAGCATAATCTATACAAACGGCACATCAAGACTTAAATTCAAGTCTTGGAGCAATGGGATAAACAATGCGAACTTTAGCGTAAAAGCCAACGGCCCGTTAAGCATGCGCGCTTTATGGTCAAAGCAATATTTCGTAAGCGTTTCATCAGAATTTGGCGGAATAAACGGGTCCGGATGGCATGATGCAAATACAAGCATCATGCTCAGCATAAAAAATCCATACATAAATATGAGTTCCGGCCGCAGAAAATCTTTTTATTCATGGAGCAATAACGACACAAACAGCACCATAACGCTCAATGTCACTTCTCCAATAAAAATATACGCCGAATATGCGAACCAGTCGCTTATAAATGCATCAGGCATTGACGCATATGGAAATAAAATCCCGATATCCTACTTTTATATAGGCGGAAAGAGGACCAATAGCACATCATTTGTTTTTGACAACATCCCCTATCTGATAACTGGCGCGTACTATAAGGGCACCCTTGTTGGCACAAGCCAAAAATTGTACGTATCCTCTCCGGGCCAGATACAGATCAGCCTTCCAGTATACAATGCAGTGGTGCGTGCGACAGACATATTCGGAATACCAATGAATGTGTCCTTGTCAATAAGGTTTTCAAATGGAAGCACAGAAAACATCTATTCTGGGCGGAATGGCACCATAGTGATTCCGGATGTTCCATACGGCTATGCAAATGTATCTGCATATTATTCGGGTTTCAGGTTCAATACGGAGGCTTATGAAGGCAGCGAAGGGAAAATCCTACTCATATCAGTGCAGGACATTTCGGTTTTTGCTGCATTGATAATCATTGGATTTGCAATATATCTATACTCAAGCAAAAAACTTTCCGCTCAGACAAAGGTTTCCACTTCCAAACCGCGTTAAAATAGTCGCCAGGTTCCCAGTTCAGATGGCCGAAACTAGCATATATATTCCTTGATGTTGAAACAAAATCATGAAAGTTGCATTGCTCGTATCACCAAAAGATTTCAAAGACGAGTCAGTTTCAAAGCTCAAGCTAATGCTGGAAAAATGGAACATAAACGTCGTGGTCACAACATATTCTGCAAGGGAGTGCGTAGGATACCACGGCGCCGTATATCGGATTGACACTGACGCGTCAACAATACTGCCCGAGGGTTACGATGCATTGATACTCATAGACGGAAAAGGCGTAGATACGTACAAGCTATACGATTTCAGGCCGCTTTTGGACATGATCAAGCTTTTCTACATAAGAGGCAAAATAATAGGTGCAATCGAAAATTCAATAAAAGAGCTTTCAAGGGCCAATGTAATATCCGGAGTGAAGATATCTGCCCCTAAAGACACTGAAACCATGCGCCTCGTGCAGCTCTATCACGGCAGTCCCTCAAAAAATCCGGTAGAGTTTGACAAAAATTTGCTTACAATCGGAGATAATGGCAACACACTTGACTTTGCAGACGCACTCCTGGAAAAGCTGGGGGTCAAATAGTATTCCTGTAATTTACGTGTTTTTCCTCTCCGCATCTGCAGGCAAGGACCACATATCCATTCGTGCTTGACAATCTTACTGAGCATGTCGCTCCAGGGATAAGCACCGTTTTGCAGGCTTTGCACACCTCATTCTTCATTTCATGCCCGGGAGCTATTTTGTAATGTTTTATTATAGACTCGGCAATATCCAGATATCTTGCAGAAAGTCTGTCTGGACCGCCGCTTGACAGAACCCTGCTTTTCGAGAGTCTGAAAAGCCTTCTTACTCTTTCTTCAGCGATAGATTTTAGCAATCTTTGGTTTTTTATCATATATTTACCACGTATATATCTCCGGTAGTGCTGTCCACTCTCACTTTGTAAGTATCCAAGTCAGTAACCCATGGCGTATCTGCGCTTGCCTTACCCGTATCCACATCAAATGCGCCGCCATGCCACGGGCATATCAGGTTTCCTCCGCTCACCGTCCCATCTGCAAGAGGGCCTCCCTTGTGTGTGCATTTTCCGCTAAGCGCGAATATTTTCCCATCCTTCTTTATTACGGCAATATCAAGGCTGCCGGCATTTGCATGCTTTACCTCATCATCTTTCAAATCCCCAATTTTTAAAGCCAGTTTAAATTCGGTCATAAAATCAACTAACATACCTCAAAATATTTTTTAAGCGTGTTCTCAAGCTGTGATATTTGCACCCTTTCCTGGCTTTTATCGTCCCTCTTCCTTACCGTGACTGTATTGTAATCCGCAGATTTCTCATCTACCGTATTGAAGTCAACGGTTATGCATAATGGCGTTCCAATCTCATCCATCCTCGCATACCTTCTGCCTATGGAGCCGGAAACATCTGTCTCAACTTTCAAGAAGCGTCGAAGCGAATCTAATATCTCCTGCGATTTTTTCTCCAGCTTCTCATCCTTCTGAAGTGCAAATACCGCTGCCTGCACTGGCGCCAGTACAGAAGGCAGCATGAGTATGTTTCTATCATCTACCTGCCTGTAAAATACATCTATCAGCATGAATATGTTCCTGTCAACTCCAAAGCTCAGCTCAAGTACGTTTGGGACAAACTTTTTTCCATTAGCAACAACGGAAAGATCCTGCCCTGAACCTTTGCTGTGTGATGACAAATCATAGTCTCCCCTATAATGCAGCCCTCCCACTTCCTTGAATCCGCCCCAACTTTCAACATCCACTTCTATGTCCATATGCAGCTTGTTGTAGAATGCCTTTTCATCGCCTCCTTTTTCGAGGAATCTGAATTTTTCAGCCGGTATCCTAAGAACTTTCATGTAAAAATTTGCTATGAGGCCCATATGGTATGCATAGAATTCGGGTATGTTGAGCTTGGAAACAATTTCTTCAGCATTCATCTGATCCGGCTTCTTTGTAGAGTAAGGCACAACTGTGAATCTTATGTCATTTACCTCTGAAATATCAGACCTGAAGTTTTCCGGATCAAAGAAAAGCTGCAGCTCGGCTTGGACCAGCTCCCTCATCCTATAAAGCCCCTGCCTCGGAGAAATCTCATTCCTGTAAGCCCTACCTATTATGGCAAGGCCCATCGGCAGCGATTTTCTGAGTATGTTGAATTCCCTCTGGAAATTAAGGTATGCCGATTGTGCAGTTTCCGGCCTAAGGTACCCCTTCTCATTCTTTTCCGGCCCCAATCCTACATCAAGCATCATGTTGAATGATTTGGATGGAAGCATCACTCCTCCGCATTTTGGGCATTTTATCCCGTTGGATTTTATGGCAGAGTCAAGTTCATCTGATGTTGCACCTTCTGATATCTTGACTCCATTTTCTGCAACAAGGACGTCTGCTCTGAAATACGTGTGGCATTTTGAGCATCCGACAAGCACATCGTTGAATCTGGAAGCATGCCCTGAAGCAATGAGCGGCTTCTCCGGAAGCATATTAGACCCTTCTATAAGCCAGCAGTTTTTCCTCGAATCAACAAAGTACCTGAGCCACTCCCTTTCAAACCTGCTTTTCAAAAGTGAGCCCAGATGCCCATAATCAAAGATTCCAGAGGCGCCGCCATAAAGCTCCGCACTAGGCCAGAAGAAGCCTTTGCTTTTTGCATAAGCGATAATGTTGTCTATCTTCATTTCATCAACGGTCATCTATCAAGAACAGGAAAACACAGTGACATACTATAAATTCAGTAAACATTTAGTAGTAAATATTTAAAAGCTTTATAATACAATCAAAATCAGAAAGGTGTTAATTAATGTTAGTAAAAAACGGAGGGAATGGAGGATAAGCGCAGGCTTGTAATCCGCTTCCTTATTATTTATAGTTGTATTCTTCTTTCAGGATCTTATATTGGTTAGAGTGGGTGTTGTCAAATAGCCTGTAACACAGCGTCCCCGCGAGCACATTCGTCACAATCATGCCATCCACATCCGCTCCTTCCACTTTTTTAAGTTCTTCATCAACTACTACTGCATCCCTCTCATTGAATACTGGCAGCAGGAAGAATACGCCTTCTGGCATTTCTATGTCTCCAACAAGCGCAAATTTATTTGTATGTGAGCTCTGAAAGTCGCTTATTATGCTGTTTAGAATACCTTTTCTATGCTCAGCGAATTTTATGCTGTTTATCTTCTGTAGCATTAGCACATATATGTATTTGATGTTGAGCCCAAGCATGGATATCGTAACTCTTTTTATGACTCCAGAATCCCTGAGCTTGTAATATGTATATCTCGCACTGCCGTGCGGGAGGCCGTACTTTTCATCTATCTTTGCAAACTCTTCGCGGCCATTAGATGCCAATTCCCTCAATACTGCATACTCCCTCATAAGTATGTCTCCTTCTGCTGGCCGTGGCTTCTCTGCGCTTCTCTTCCACACTTTATCCTTCAATACTTCAAAAAAACCGTCTTTCAACGGCACAAAACAGTAGTCGAGGTAAAAAGGCACTACAAAAAGCCTAAAGTCATATTTGGCAAGTATCCTGCTCCTGAAGTTGAATAGCTGTGCCTTTATGCCCTGCGACCACGGAATTACGAGATACATGATAATATCGTACTTTCCGTACGTCATCATTACAAGATGAACATTGGGCTCTTTTCCAAGCTCCTTCCTTATCTCCGCAAGGCTGGGCTTGTTCCTCTCAAATTTTATGAATACAAGATATGTAAGGAAGCCCAGTTTCTCTACATCTACCTCTGCAATATATTTTATCCCGTGCTTGCTCTCGATCTTGGACAGCTGCCTTTCAGCTGCAGTGCTTCCTACGCCTATAAGTTTCCCTATTTCAGATATCGGCGTCCTTCCATCCATGCTCAGTTTCGAAAGGATCCCTTTCTCATATTTTCCAAAATTTACTGCGCTGGCACCGCTATCCCATTTAATTGCATTCACTCCGTGCGCTTTCTTTGACGTTTCAATAAGCGCGGCTTCAAGCTCCGGTCTCCTGGGCACCGACTCCACGAACGTCCCGTCAACAGTTATCTTTCCTATATACTTGGAAATCTTCTTTACCTTCCTGTTTTCACTGTCCCACCTGCTTGTAGATTCATAGACATAGCATCTTCCGCCTATCAGTTTTATGTCTATATAGTGCTTTCTGTTTTTTCGCAATCCTTCAAGCGTTTTTCGTATGTTTTCCGGCAGTTCCATATATGGTATATTTAAAATGGTAAATATAAAAGGATATCCCTATCGGCATGCGGTTTCCGTTTTACGTCTTAAATAAAATGCCTCTTTTATATGGTATAAAATAAATACCTTAAAAACTAGGAATTAAATGAAAAAAGCCTCAATATGTTAAGGAGAGCACTAGAAAGCGGTTCAAAATGTGGCTATCTCCTTTTATATAAAAGGTATGGCGCTACTTACAGTATCTTTCACGCTGTTTTTTTAAACAGACCCAACATACCCAATCCCAAACGGCGCGTGTTTTTGCACGCGCCTACTATTTTTCAAAGCAATCCTGCGTAAAAAAATGTTTCTGCATCAGCTTAAATAAACTTCCTTTCAATATCCTACTGTGATTCCTTGAAAGAATCTCCTGAAGAAAAGAGAATGCGCATATTGAATCTCGCCAAGGCAAGCTTGAGCAATGCCTATTCAGGAGACGAGCATTCTATTATACAAGCAATTCTGTCTTTCAATGAGCTGGATAAAACCAGGAATCTCATACATGAAAAGCTTGAGGAATGGTATGGCATATTCTTCCCGGAGCTGAAGCTTGCAAACCAGCTTACTTATGCCAGGTTCGTCCAGGAGTTTGGCAAAAACAAGAGGGAGGCAGATGCGCAGAAACTTGAGGATATGCTTGGCGCAGCTGCAGGCCAGGTAAAGACGCAGATAAGCAATTCCATAGGCAGGGATCCGACAGACGAAGAGTATGAAATGCTCAATGGACTCGCGGGGCTTGAGCTTAGCATAGCCGAAATGCAGTCTGGCCTGGACAAATACCTTGAATCATCAACTAAAAGGATAATGCCTAATATTACATATCTAATAGACTACAAGGTTGCCGCCGAGCTGCTTGCAAAGGCCGGATCACTTAACAAGCTTGCCTTCCTTCCTGCTGGCACAGTGCAGCTTCTTGGCGCGGAGAAGGCGCTTTTCAAGCATATCAAGTTCGGTTCAAAGCCTCCCAAATACGGCTCCATATTCAAGTTGCAGCAGATAAGCAGCGCAGAAAGGCAAGATAGGGGCCGCATTGCAAGGATGTATGCTACAAAGATAGCTATAGCTGCAAGAGCTGATGGCATATCAAAGAATTTTATAGCAGACAAGCTCAAAGAGCAGCTTGACAAGTCAATAAAACAGATGAGGCCAAGGTCAAAGAAGGCAATAGAGGCGAGAAAAGGCAATTTCTCTGGAAATAGGAGATGGAGGGACAGGGGATACAGGAAGCGCTGAACTCTGATTTGAAGAAGGCATATTTTCGCAGAAAACCAATATATAGCATAAAACAGGAAGTTTTTCCATGGAAAAGAGCATCCAAGCCAATATCGCATATGCAAATACCAAGTCGCACAAGCATGCAGCCGCAGTAATCATAAAATCGGTGTTATCGGCGAGGCATAAAGTACTGGTTGCTGCAGCAAGGGGCATTCGCAGGGACAAGCATGAATATGAAAAGCAGATTGCAGAGCAGGCAGCAGATGCAGCAATTTCAATAATAAATGACATAACCGGCAATCCCATACCCGTGCCAAAAGTCAACATGGACCTCAGGCGAAGAAAAGCCAGGAAGTGCAGAGGATATTTCTTGCCGTATATCCCTGATAGCGTATACATTACCAAAAATCAGTTTGATGTTTCGGATCTTGTGTTTACGGCAATACACGAAGCAGTGCATTATGCAAGGAAAGACATCTTAAATTACAGATCAAATTTCGATCAGGTATCTGCACCGCAATCTTCAGCGGCTGCGGTGGAAGAGGGAATATCCAATTTTGTAGCAAATTACGTGATTTTAGGCGATTATTCGGCCATATGCGGAAAGATTCTACTTTCAGACCATTACGACCACAATTCACTTGAAAATGCCATACTGCTTTACGATGCAATCAAGGCGGACAATAATAAAAAACCAAAACACGTTTTTTCAGGCAAAACGTTCAAATTTTTAACAAGACATAATTACTACGATTCTGGATCCGCAATGACCACATTATTACTGGTATCAAACAATTTTGATATAGATGCAATGGTCAAATACTTTCTAACTACCTCCAATTTATCAATATCAGCGCATTTAAGCGAAACGGTATTGCATGATTCAAAAAATGAGATAAGGTCAAAGCTAGAAAATATCCGCTTGCTAAAGAACATATGCGATGCAGAGGCGGACTCAAGATTTGAGAGGAACGCAATCCATGCAGACCGGATACGGTCACTTAACGTTCTGTACAGAAAGACGTAAATATCATTTAATGCATAATAGATATTTGAGGAACTTGGAAGGTTCCGGCATACCGCGCGAAACGTATGGTTTGTTTCCTGAGCGGTACTAAAATGGTCAAAAAGCGCAAGCAAGGTCCTCTCTGCAGCTGGCGAATCCAAATTGGAATCCAAATGCCATATCCTGTGGTGATGTCGCTTCCACGCAGTTTAAGATGGTGAGCGGGACAGCTCAAAGATTCTCGGCACAGATGTAGGTATAAAGAACATAGTCTATTGCTCCGATGGGCATTCAATATTCAACAAGAATCATACGAAATACTACGACAGAAAGATTGCACAGATACAGACACTTCAATCTAAATGCTCAAAAGGTTCAAGGAGATACAGCCATCTCAGAAATGTGATGAACCGATTGTATGGCGAGAAGTCAAGGAAGACAAGGGATTTCTTGCATAAGGTATCGCATACCTTAGTCCATAAAGAGTTT
>JAJZLN010000026.1 GCA_021803425.1 Microcaldota archaeon
AATACCCAAAACAAGATAGAATATCATTATGTAATCAAGAGCTACGAATGCGAGCAGGAGAAGCCGTATCTGCCCTCCAGTGAACTGTATTATCATGTATGCAAAAAGCGCATTGTATATGAACATCAATAATGTTATCCAGACTATGCTTATTTTCATGAAGCCACGTGATTGAATAATGCATATATTATTTTAAATAGGTGACTGTTTCTTTTAACCTGAGCCAACTTTCCTCACCTCTCTAAATATCTGTTTTGCTATGTCCATTCCTGCAGCATGCAACGCTTCCCTGGTAGATGCGCCAAGGTGCGGAGTCAGCAGCAGATTTGCTGCAGATTTCGAATAATCTAGCAGCTCTTTTTCCATATGTGATACGGGTTCATTAGGGAAAACGTCAATCGCAGCTCCGGCTATACTCTTGCTCTTTAATGCCTTTATAAGCGCATCATTGTCGATTATGAGCCCTCTTGCTGTGTTTATTACAAGCGCATTTTCCTTCATATTTGAGAATTCTTTTTTTCCGATCATCATCAACGTTTCATCAGTAAGAGCTGCATGTATGGATATTATGTCCGATTTTTTAAGCAATGAATTCAGGCTTGTTTTTTGTGCAATGCGCGAATTTACATATGGATCATAATATATAACGTTCATTCCAAGGGATTTTGCATATGTGGCGACCCTCTTTCCAATCCTTCCAAGTCCTACTATGCCGATTGTCTTGCCGTCCAATCCAATGCCTATGAATTTGTGCCTTTCCCATTTCCCTTCCCTTATGCTTTCATATGCCCATGGTATATTCCTGGCCAGGGAGAGCGTCAAGGACAGTGCATGCTCTGCTGTAGGTATAGTATGCGTGCCGTGAAGATTAAGCACTTTTATTCCATGGTCTTTTGCATAGCCAAGATCTATGTGATTAAGGCTTGTTGTGGCAGAGCCAATAAGCTTCAGCTTCTTTGCCTTCGAGAGCATAAAAGCGTCAAGTCTTGTTTCTATCCTAACTACAAGGATATCAAATTCCCCTATACTGGCCATCAATTCCTTTCTATCCATCCTTTTTGCAGTGACCTTGCCAACAGATTCAAGTGCCTTGACGGCATAGCTGTCAAAATATTCAGGTTCCAATATCAATATCTTAAGCATTGCAATCTACGCTCCACTTGCGTTCTGCCTTCTCGGATCAGTCTTTAATATTATATTTGTTACTGATGCTTTGTTGAAGCCCTTGAAACCCTGATCCCTTTCAAGGTTCTCCATGTGGCTTCCAATCGCCCCTTTCGACAGGAATTCATCATATTGCTGCATCGTTATATACCTCTTTGACAACAGGCTATCAAGCCTTGACTTATCCACTTTCCAGAATTCACCCCGTGTGAATGCCTGCTTGAGAAAGTCAAAGTATGAAAACGGCGGCATAACGTCAACATTGTATTCTTTAAGGTCCTCTTTAAGTTTCTCGAATACAAACCGGGCCTCCAAATGGTGCATGCCTGCCTGCAGTATGCTTTCACCGTGAAGGCCAACCCAGAGCCCCACGGTACCGAGCTTCTTAGGCTTCTTCCTGAACTTTTCATGAGGAAAGTCCAGTCTGGTTTCGTCCGCATCTAAGTCAACGTCTGTAAATACCACTATGTCACATATTGGGTGCTCCAGTATCTGTGCTCCCCAGCCGGCATCCTCTCCTGCATAGTATTTCTCCCTGCACTCATATCCCATCGTCTCAAATAGCGTTATCATATGCCTGAAGTTGTCGCGCGATGAGCGGTATGTATGATGATCATGGTTTCCCCACCCAAGTCCCAATCTATCCTGCCTTTCTTTCTGAATCTGCCCTGACCTGTTTTTCCTCTGCCAGTATGCGCGCTCCGATCTGAAGAAGGCATCTGCAACCCTTCCCGAATCAAGTCTCTTTGTAGCTTCAAGGACCAGATCTTCAGTATATCCCAATCCCTCTTTGTCGTCTTCAAAATACCTTTTTCTGCAGAAGAAGCTTGAAAGGACACTCAGATACTCCTTCACATCACCAGAATTTTTTTCGATATAACCGTTAAAGCCCCTTCTTTCTATAGCATTGAGTATGAAATTGCCCGATTTGTTTATCGATGCGTACCTTATGTGCGAAAACGGCTCACCTTCAGGTTTTATGCCAAGCCCCAGTGCCTGTATAAAGTCATCTATATTTTCCGGCTTCAGCGCAATAACTGTATTTTTGCCTCCGCCAACTAAAATAGGAAACAGATATGATGCTTTATGCTTGAATACCACAAGCCCATCGGGCTTTTCTACATCCTTCATTTCTACAAGCCCAAGCTTTCGCAGTGTTTCTTCAGTGCCATTGCCCTCTGGTATTACCATATGATCTATCCAGTCAACGAACCTTGTGGAGGTTTCATCCAGCATCCTTTCTGACAGCTTTCTTGCGAATCCGTTTCCTGTTAAAAAAGCACTGACGCGTTCGTTTACAAATTTCTCTAGGTCAGGATGCGTCTTCCATTCAAAATCCTTTTCTTCTTTAGTTTTTTTGGCCATTAATTTCATGAATATTTATATAGATTGAATTTTATAATCTTTATTCGAGATTGTATAATGCAATAAAACGGTGCTTTGATTACCAATACTGAATATTCAGATGTGGCAATAATCGGCGGGGGCGTTGTAGGCTCTGCGCTGCTTTATATTCTAAGCAACTACACCAGCGTCAAAAAAATCGCACTTATTGAGAAAAGAGGCGCGGTAGCATCAATGAACTCCAATAGCATGTCAAACTCCCAAACTCTCCATTTCGGTGATGTTGAGACAAATTACACTGAAAAGAAAGCCATCGAAACCAAAAATGCTGCAAAACTGATGCTTAGATACATAAAAAAGCATAAGGATGCGCAAAATGCCGTAAAGAGATGCCAGAAGCTGCTGCTTGCAATAGGCCAAGACGAAATAGATTATGCAGATGTGTGGTTCAGCTCAGCGAAACACATATACAAAGGCCTCAAACAGATATACTCTGGGGAAATCGACAGGCTTGAGCCTAACATACTCAGGCACAGGGATCCGTTTGAGAAAGTATCTGCATATGTTTCTGACACAGGCTATATGGTTGACTTCGGAAAAATTGCGGATTCATTTGTAAATAACTCAAAATCAAAATCAAAAAAAGTCAAAGTGATCCTGAATGCACGGCTTGATTCCGTCAGGGACGATGACGGAGGATACATGTTATACTTTGGGGAAAGGAGAATAAAATGCAGATCTGCAGTATTCTGCTCCGGAGCTTACGGACTTTATTTTGCCCGCTCTTTGGGAATGGCCGGAAATCTTTCAGTTATACCTACCGGAGGCGCCTTCTTTACATCTAGGAAAGTGCTCAACGGCAAAGTATACCGCGTTCAGACAGGAAAAATACCTTTTGCTGCAGTCCATGGGGACCCTGACATAAACAATGAACATAAAACTCGTTTTGGTCCTGTAATATACCTGCCTCTGGGGCTTGAAAGGGACGAACTGCAGATATCCGACTATGCGAGGGCGGCTGGATTTGGCCCGGATTTTATCTCGGCAGAGGTAGACATACTGCTTAAATACAAATTAACCGGAATGATGCTTAAGCATCTGTCGTATCAGATTCCTATCGTTGGAAAGGAGCTATTCCTCAATAACGAGGCAAGGAAAATCGTCCCGTCTCTGAAATATGAAGATCTTTCGCTAGAGCCGCAGTATGGCGGAATAAGTCCAAGGGTCATTGATCTGCGTGATAAGACGCTTTCAATAGGCGAAGGTAAGATAATCAAGGATAACTTGATCTTCAATCTCTCGCCTTCTCCGGGTGCTTCGTCATGTCTTTCAATAGCGAAATCCGATGCAGAGCACATTTCAAAAGCAGTAGGAGAGAAATTCTACAGCGAGAAATTCAACAGCGACTTTAGAATAGGAGCTGATTAATCCATGATTCTATGCTTTTAGCAAGTTCAGCAGCTTTACCATCAAATGAATGGTTTGCACCTTCAATGATAAGCCCGCAAAATCTCTTGGATGAGGACTTCGAATCAAGAATCTCAAGGTATTTGGAAACCGGTCTGAGTGCATTCTCCTCTTTTGACCCAAACAGTGCAAGTATGGGCGTCTTTACCGATGAAAATTCACGCAACCTGCCCTCATAATCGAACAACCTGGCTTCTGGCCTTTTTAGATTTATTATCGAGTCCATCCTCTGTGCCGAAAATCCGGAATCTGGGTCTATTATACGCCTGCCCAGCCCATTCGATATCAGAAATGACGCCTTATTTTTCATTCTCCGGAATTTCTTCCCAAGACGTTTCTTGTTAATATTGTAATCATCGCATGGAGCTATAAGGATGATTGCGCTGACTCTTTTATCGCGTGTTTTGTACTGATAGAAGAGCGACTTTTGGCATCCTGTGCTATGTCCGCACAGCACTATCCTTTTGAATCCCAGTCTTTTCATTGCGCTGATTGCAGCATCCAAGTCATATATGCAATCCTCGAACCTTTCCAAGCATGTTCCAATTCTCTTCCTGCGCTTTTTCCCATTGCATATCTCTACAAATGAATTAATGTCTCCAAATCCCCTGTTATCCATTGAAAATAGCGCGATTTTTTTATCCAACTTCTCAAGCATCGTCATTGCAACAGGCGTAAACATAGTGCCTCCCATCCCATGAACAAATATTATGCATGCTGAAGCCGTCGATTTTCTGGACAGAATTCCCCTTAGCCTTATGCCGTCTTTTGTGCTAAATTGTATGAAATCGATATTATTGCGTATTTCCGTAATGTTCATGCTTGCACCTTTTAATACTAATTTATAAATTAAATCAACAAAACTTATATGCTATTGTGGACCCGTAACTCAGTTTGGCTAGAGTGGAAGGCTTTTAACCTTTAAGTCGTGGGTTCAAATCCCACCGGGTCCGTAACTAACAGATGTGCTGCAATGGATAAAAAAGCGGAAGATCTTAAAAATAAGCATTGGATGGAAATACTTGTGGACCGGCTTGAGGAGCAGAAGAAGCCGCCGTTTGTAATTACAGGGGGCATGACTACAAGCGGTCCCGCGCATCTTGGCACAGTATGCGAATTTTTGTACCCCGCTGTTCTGAAACAGTCTCTGGAATCTCGAGGCAAGAAGGTAGAATTCAAATTTGTTGGTGATATACTTGACGCGTTCGATTGCATACCTTTCGAATTGCTCAAGTATACAGATGAGCTTACTCCTGATCTTGGAAAACCCTTGGTGCATACAAGGGATCCTCTGGAATGCCACAAATCCTTCGGAGAGCATTACCTTGAGCAGGCAAAGAAGATCATGGAGAGGATGTCGCTAGAAATAGAGGTGATAGAGGCGGATAAGATGTACGAAAGCGGAAGCATGGATAAATACGCCGCCTTTTTCCTTCAAAATGAGGGTTCAGTAAAGGAAGTTGTTGCACAGACGTCTATGAAAAAAGTCGAGGATCTTAAGGACTGGAGCCCAATAATGCCAATATGCCAGAAGTGCGGCAAGATAGCTACGACAAGGGTGATCTGGCACAGCAGCGATGAATATGAATACGTCTGTGATAAGGATGTAAAATATACAACTGGATGCGGATTCAAGGGCAGATCAAGGATAATAGACCATGCCTACAAACTGCAGTGGAGACTACACTGGCCTTCATGGCAGGCATTATTCAATTCCAGCATAGAGGGCAGCGGCATGGATCACATGACCAAAGGCGGCAGCGCTACAACTGCCGTGGAAGTTCATAAAAAATTGCTGGGCAGGGACCCTCCGATACTATTCAAATACGGATTTGTTCTTATAAACGGAAAAAAATACTCGAAATCCAAAGGGAATGGCATGACCGCTACGGAGCTTAGCAATCTTGTCCCACCTGAGATGCTTAAATATGCACTCATAGTGCCAAACATAGAGCAGAACAAGGACATAGATCCGACAGGAGATAAGCTAATACTTCTTTACAATGATATCGAAAGGATAAGCAAAATCGAAACGTCAGATGAGAGAGCCGATGTGAAGAAAAAACTGGCATTTGATGTTGCCATAAAAAAGCTTTCTTGGAAATCGTCTTTTCTTGACATACTGCTAAACTATCAGATATACAGAGACTGGGATAAAGTAAGTGACCTGGTGGGGGACAGAGACGGAGTAATATATCTTTCACATTACATAGAAGCGTGGCTGTCAAAAGGATTTGCCCCTGAAAGATACAATTTCTCGGTAAAACAATCAAAGATAGTGACGAATTTGGATGCGGTAAGATTGCTTGCATCAAATCTTAAGGAAGGCATGGGCGAAGTGGATGTTCATAACATGATTTATGAGGTTGCGGGGAACGCAAAAGTCAGGCCGGAAGAGCTGTTCAAATCAATATACAACGCTATTATAGGAAAGGACAGCGGCCCTAAACTCGGCAAGCTCATAGCGGCAATCGGCATAAAAAAGGTAAAAGAAATGCTGGAATTTTCTGTGAATTAGCGTCATATCCTCTGTTTGGGCTGGCGCTATGCCCTTTGCACCGATTCTAATGCGGACTTGCGTGGAAGATATATGACAAAATCTGCAGACGGTCTGTATTTAACAGCTACAATTTCAGATGAAGCAACCTCAATCATAAATTCCCTGGCATTTAACCCTGCCTTTACTACAGAATCCATCAGAATTAACGGGCCGCTTGATGCGCCTCCTACGAAATTGACTGCTACAGTTTGTATACCGTCCTTAACAAGTCTCTCATTTGTAGTTGGCACACCATAGATAAGCGCTTCTTTATGCGCATGAAGCTCGCCGATAAGAACTGCAACTTTAACATCGCTTCCCATATCCAGTATTTTTTTAATATTCGAGGTTATATGCGATTCCCTTTCCTCTGCAGAATGGTTCTTGTACACATTCAAATCTACAGCAAAAATTTTGATTCCTTCTGAAACTAGCGTCCGTATTGCCCTTTCATATGTTGGGCCTTTTCCAGGACCAAGATCAATGCCTGACAGATCCACATCTCTTCCATCATTAAGCTTTCTAAGCGCCCAATTTGTAGAAGGCCTGGCTTCTATTGCGTAATGGGTTACACCTGCAGCCTTAAGTTGTACCGAATGGTTTGTAATATGCTCCCTTATTTTATAATTATAATGTTGCTCTCCGATAAAAAGAACCCTGCTGTCTCCCACTATTTTCTTGTAATCTACATCTTGATGGATTCTCTTCAGTTCAATAATTGCCCTTTCAGAGTCAGTAGGTAAATCATATTTATTTTTAGCATTATTTATTTTCATAATATACATTATATTGTGGCAATTTTAAATTGTTTTCTACAAAAAGCATTGCGTGACGGATTGCACGCGTAATTTTGGGAAATGGCAAGCCTCCGGCGAGGATTGAACTCGCGACCTTGTGCTTACCATGCACACGCTCTACCACTGAGCTACAGAGGCATATCTTGTCATAATCCAATATTAATTCCTCCTCCGCCGAATCCAGGATTATTGCCTCCGAATCCGGGTGCATTTCCCAATCTAAATCCCCCTTGCCCTCCTTGTACAATGCTGGACGTGTAAAGATGCTCTACTGCTATTGCAAACTCTATGAGCAAAAGAGTTGGAGTTGTCTTGTCTTGTATCGAAAGCACAAAAATTGCGTAATTTGGATTAGGAGTAAACCTGATAGATGTGCTTTGCTGAAAGCCAACCTGCGCAATTGTCTTTGAACCATCCATGCTTACAATGTTGCTTATAGTGTTAGGTTGTTCTTTTTTGATAAGAGAGGTAAATAGCTGCATAAGCGGCGCCGTAAGGGTAAGTGTGGCTATTTTGTTTTTGTCCGCATCTTCAAGAAGAAATGTCTGTGCTCCTGCAATAACATTTCCGGCTATGTTTATCTCCTTTGAAACATAGCCAATCACTTTCTTGTTATCATCATACAGCTCATATGTCGGAGTTATTGCCACATACTTTCTGTGTATTTCACCAACGATTTTTTTGGAAGGATCAGTAAGGGTATACGCTTCTCCTATAAATTTTTTCTTCACTTCTATGAGTTTTGTGCCATCTTTATCATAACAATCATATGCAACGTTCAAGGAAAAGGTATTTGGCCTCCCTATTACATATGAGTCTAAACCAAATATGTCCGACATACACGAAATATGCTGTAATATATTTATATACTTTGCTTTTGTAAATCTGGTTATAATTAAAATGCGTGTTTAAATGTTGCTTCTTTACATACTTGGAGGAATAGTAGTACTGCTTCTTATCATAGTTGTTGCACTATACAACGGTTTTGTATCCAAAAGAAACAGGGTGCAGGATGCATGGGCACAGATAGACGTACAGTTGAAGAGGAGGTATGACCTCATACCTAATTTACTCAATACTGTGAAGGGATATGCAAAGTATGAAAGGAGCGTGCTTACGCAGGTAACGCAGCTCAGGAGTTCTCTTGTAACTGGATCAGTTCAGGATAAGGCGCAGGCAAATAATATGCTAAGCCAGGCGCTTAAGAGCATATTCGCAGTAGCAGAAAACTACCCAGACCTTAAGGCGTCGCAGAACTTCATGCAGCTGCAGCAGGCGCTTGAGGATACCGAAGACAAGATAGCATTTGTGAGGACTTCATACAATGATTATGTAATGGATTTCAACAATGCAATACAGGAATTCCCCGGAAACGTGTTTGCCGGAATGTTTGGATTCAAGAGGCAGGATTTCTTCCAGGCGCCTGAGGAAGCAAAGGAGCCGGTAAACGTAGATTTCAGCGACTTAAATCCACAGGATTCGTCATCCGCGAAACCCACAAAAGCAGCGGGAAAGAAAAGTTAAAGTGTGTCTAAAATGACAAGCTTCTTCGATGAGATAGCAAGAAACAGGCTTAAATCAGTACTTTTAATGTGCCTGTTTTCTGGAATATTCTTCCTGATAGTTTACGCTTTCGTGGAATACTTCGGTGGCGGTATTTTTGGATTGGCCATAGGAGCAGTTATAATAATAGCATATGCAGCATTCTCGCTCCTTGCAGGGCATAAGCTTGTTCTCAAGGTTTCCGGAGCAAAAGAGGCTGACAGAAGCAAGTATCCTGTATTGTACGATGCGGTTGAGGGGCTTGCGGCAGCATCGCAGGTACCTATGCCTAAAGTGTACATAATAGACGATCCCAATCCAAACGCGTTTGCTACAGGGCCTAACAAGAAGCATGCCTATGTCGCAGTGACTACTGGCCTGCTTGCAATGATGAACAAGAGTGAACTTCAGGGAGTAATTGCACATGAGATGTCGCACATCTACAACAATGACATACAGTTCATGATGATTGCCGTGGTCTTTGCCGGTGCAATAGGGCTTCTTGCAGCAATAATAAGAAATTCGCTGTTTTTCGGGTTCGGTGGAAGGAGAAGTAACGGCGGTGGATACATTCTAATCGTGGCGCTTATACTGAGCATTGTTGCGCCTATAGTCGCATTTCTGATCAGGCTTGCAATATCTAGGAGGAGGGAGTATATGGCCGATGCAAACGGCGGCAGGATTACAAGGGATCCCGGTTCACTTGCAAGTGCGCTCATGAAGATAAAGGACTATACCTCAAAACCCAATGCTGCTCCCGTAAAGCATGCCAACGATGTTACAGCTTCACTCTATTTTTCAAGTCCGTTGAGTGTGGCATCCATATCAAATCTGTTCTCAACTCATCCACCTATAGACGAAAGGATAAAGAAGCTGAAGCAGATGTACTGAAGCCTTTTGCAGTCTTGTTCACTTTCCGTGATCTAGTCCGCCCAGATCGACTACTATAGACGCACTCCCGGTAAGACCAGAGTTGTCTGTAGCATTGACAGTTATTATGTAAAGTTTCTGCGGGCCTGTTGCATTCCAGACATATTCAAAAGGGGGCGAGTTGACAGTGGCGTACAGCGAATTTCCTATGAAGAACTGTACATCCTTTATCCCAACATTGTCACTAATATTTGCAATTATGTCCACAGGACCATTTACAGTTGATACGTTTTTAGGAGAGCTTATTGCAACTTTTGGAGCAATAGCAACCAATGTAGTAGTTGCAATAGAGGATGTAGTTGGCGTTTTAGGTAAAATTGAGGCAATAGTAGTGTAATTAGACGTTGGTTGAGGCAAAGCCAAACTATTCCAATGCAAGAAAAAAACGTAATAAATTACGATTGCGGCCAATATTACGATTATGAATATCGCTATTTCTTCAACGATTGATTTTTTGGAACTGGCATTTGTGGCGTTTGTCTTTCTATTGTCATTTCCCATAATAAATATAGGCTATCATATATTTTAAAATTTATGTGCAAGCGCATTGACAAATTAAAATGCAACGAATTTTATTAGTTGGTAGATACAGCAATTATCAGGACACCATCATGAGACTGTTATCAAGTATGCATGCAATAATGATCCCGGACGCTGTTCCTGCATCATGCATTTTCCTGACAACCGAACCATATTCATTACTAACAACGCGTATATTTCCTCTTGATTTCAGCGCTTTACTTATTTCCCCGATATTATGATGGCATATTATCCCTGATTCAGAGCAAGAACGTGCTAGTTCAGATTCTTCGTAGGCATTTATGCCCTCAACGGTGAGTATGTCTCGCAGATTCACGTTTCCATCCTTAATTTTATCATGAATCATCATATCCAGATTATTTGGGATCTGTGGGATGTACAACGATATGCGCAATCTGTAAGTGGCTGCATATCTAATCACAAAAATAAATATTATGCCTATTAATATTTCCCATGAATTGCCGATCATAGAATATATCGTATTCATATACGCATCACTTCAAAATTTCCGTTTGAACTCTTTATGAAGCGATATCCGTTTGATTTCATGTAGGCAACGGCGTTTGACACCGACTCTCTGCTTACCCCAAATTCGACTGATAGCGAATCCAGATTAATAATGCCCTGTTTTTGCGCAATTAGCCTCGATATTGCCATAATCAGTTCAGAATCAATGTTTTTCAACCTCCTTTCAATCTGCATGTTCTCCTTCAGGAGCTCAACTATTCTCCTTGAAAGTATGATATTTGCATTTGTCGCTTCGATAGAAACGTTTTTTCTTTCAACTTCAGCTATCCTGCCTCTTGAAAGCAGTTGTATCAGGAAGGGCATGAGGCCATTCATGTCAACTTTATAGTCCTTTGACAGTACAAGTATTATGCTCAATATCCGCAGCATGAATTCGTTTGAGAAATAAAATGGCGAGTCTTTCGAATTAAGAGTGACTGTCAATCTGTTCTTTTCTATATTGATTATGTAGAACCTGTCCTCCATGCTCCCATTATCTATAATGTAGCTGCACACCGAGCCTTCAGACAATGGCTTTATATTGGGATAGAACGAAAGCGTTGACTTGAGTCTGTGCATGTTGGAAATCAATGAAGCTTCCAGCGTTATCCTGCTTGATAAAAAATTATTTTTTGCTTTCATCAGAATCAACATTAAGGGCAATTGAAAATGCGTCTGCGATATCTGATCTTGAGAATCCGAGCCCCTCAATTTCCTTCAGTATTGCAATTCTATCTGCCCCTGTTTCGTATATTTTCCGTATAAGCAGGGATAATTCAATCCTGCGAATTGCGCTTGCATAGTTCATTATCTCTGTTTTTTTATTGCCGCACAATTTACCGACCATATGATCAAATCCTTCCATATCCATTCTTACCTCCATGCCATTACCTACGCTTATCGCTATATAGTTGCCCTCGTTTATTCCAACGACCTTTTTTATCTGGAACGCATGCCTTTTCCCGGACTTGCATGACTGTATCAGGAAGCAGCTCCCACGGTCCATGTCCTTTATAATGTTTGTTTCCTCTTCTGAAAGATTGTAGCTCCTTGACAGCTTTTCGAGGCTCTGTAAATTGGTAGTCTTAAATATGAATATCGTAGCCACATTGGACAGTATGTTTGAATTTGTATCATGCAGCAGCTGCGAAGAGGTAATAAGGCCAACCCCATATTTCCTGCCCTCCCTTATTATCGTTTCAAGCCCCTTGTTTCTTTCTATAAGCTTCCATGCCTCATCGAGCAGTATGAACAGCCTCCTACCTCCCGGCTTCCTGCGCCGCATTGCAGACGCTATAGAATCTAGAGCATCTGACGCCTTGGATACCTTCTCGTTTTCATCCATACCGTCAAGGCAGATATAGCATACTCCTATGCCGTTTTTTACTGAGTCGTTTATGCCGGTAGCATCCGAAGATATTGCATCCGTTATGCTCCTGTATTCACCAGTAAAATCTATGATTATTATCCCGCAATCAGAGAATATTGAAGACCTTATCACAATGCTTCTGGCAAAGAAGGTCTTGCCGCTTCCGGTCATTCCGCATATCAACACATGCGGATTTATTGCTTCATCGTAGTCTATAAATACCGGCATGGACAAACGCGCGGAAATGCCTGCGAATACGCCTGAATATGAACCAGATTCGGCTGTTTTTGCGTCCGGCTCAGGAGAACAGGGAAGGCATACAAAACCAGATACAAACTGCGAATTTATAGTTTTGAGGATATTAAACACCTGACATCTGCAAAAGCCTTTCGCCGCTCAGTATCTCGCAGTCAACCCCCAAGGCAGCCGAAAACTTGCTTGAGAGAGATTCTATGTTCTTATAAGAATACAGCTCTGCCTCCGACCTGTCCATGGAAAAGTATATCGACTTGAGCTTTATTTCGTACTGGAATGATTTTCCTGAAGACGCTAAGCTTTCTATATCGCCATTTATGACTTCCAGCTGACGTCTTATGCTGTTCACCTTTGCATGCGATTCTGGATTGATCCTTGACAGCGCAATCTCCTTGACCCTTAGTCTGGTCCTTAAATTTTCAAGAATTTTGCTTTTGTCAACTTCCATAAGCTCTATTGAAAATTCAAATTGCTCGTTAAGGCTGTTTATCAGGTCATTCAAAGCGTTCCTGTTGAGATTTGGGCTTACGGGTTTTACTGTCGCTATCGATATTGACTTGTAGCCGTTGCCTTCGTCCCTTGATATGGAATATGTGTTTGAACTCAGCCGGTAGTTCCCTGAAACCTCCACTATAGCTGACCTTTTTATGAGCAGATTGTTTACAATTTGTCCCGAATGCAGGAATACCACTGAAGCCAGCAACGCAATTGAAGATAACATAAGCGCTATTCCGTTTAGCATTGCGATAGATGATATAAACAAAACTGCCGATGTGACATATACCATATAGAAAGCATGCTTCATTCCGCCGCCGTTGTCGTACATATATCACACCAGATCAAACATGTTGAAATTTATCTCAGAGCCGAATAACGCAGAAAATTCCTTAACGGATACTGCAGTGAGTGCAATGCTGAATGCTGGAAGTATGAATGCAGCCATTATGAAATAGGATATGTAATCAAACAGTTGGTTCATCAGGCCGGAAAATGCGGCAACTATGCCCTGCAAAGCCCCCGTTATCCCCGACAACAGAGTGTTTTCCTGATTCTTTGACGCAGTAGCCGCAGAAATATCATTGTTCAGTGCAGCAGATGCATTAGTAATAGCAACTATGGTTGAATTGCTTGTGTTTATTGAATATGAATTTATGATTGCGGCGTTTAGGAGATAGGAAAGCGGAAGGATTATGTAAAGCCCTAGGACAGAGCCTATCATGAATCCCCCAAGCTTCCTGGTAGGGAAGAATGTCCTGAGTATTATGCCGATAGGAAGCAGGACGCTCAGGGAAGAAACAGCTATAGCAGAAAGTACGGATGACTGGACAAGAGAGCTTATCGATACCGCAGTGAGCGTTTTTATGAAAAACTGCAGTTGGTTTATTATGGGTATAAGTATGGATGCCGGAGAGAAGGAGATTACCCCTATGGATATCGTTGTTGATGATATTACTCCAAGTACGGTATTAAGCCCGAGGAAGCCAATTATCAATGCTGTAGACTGTGAAAGTATTGATGGATGGCTCAAACCTCCAAAAGTGTACCCGCCTCCGGACAGGTAGCCGTATGCGAAGCATATCGCCGCATTGGATGACAGATAAGCAGGACATTGTGCAGAAGCGCTTGAAAGAGTTATAGAGCTAATAAGGCTAGGTATTATTCCGAAATTTATGAACAGCGGTATGAATGCGCCTATTATAATGCCGTTTATCGCAGATTGGTAGAGCTCATCCCTGCCAAAATCCTTTAGATTCTTGTTGTTGCTCGCATAGCCTACGCCTAATGCAATTCCGCCTATACTTATCATTACTGTAAGCACCGCTATTGCAATTCCAAAGCCGAATGGAAGGGACATAAAATCAGGTGTAATTGGACAATGTTACATTTGAAAGCAGGTGTGTAGAGGCAACAGCGAAGCCGTTGGCAGTTACCGAAAGCACGGCCACTATCACTGCCCCGATTATCATGTCGCTTGCAGTGGTATGGAAGCTTGCCCTCTGATGAGAGGGGAAAAACTGCCCAATGGCATAGAAAAGCCCCGCAATTATGAACAATATTGCGCTTAGTATCGGCCCTATATGGGAAAGAACATTTTGTATGAAATTAAGTGTGGATATTATATCCAGCGACACTGTGCTTTGTGCAGAAACCTTTCCTATGAATATTGCCATTGTGCATATGCAAAGCATTGCTCTAAGTACATCTTTATACATCCCATTTCCCATATCTATACCTTTTACTTTAGTAAATGAATATATACTTAAATAACTATTTAAACCTTTTGATAAAATAGCTGGCTTGATTCATATCGAGCAACTTGAGGGCCAATAGGAAATCCGGTTATAAGCTATCTTTAAATATTATTAGTCAGTACACAGTGTATGTTAAGTGATGGATATGATAAGAAAATATGCTATATTCAGTTTTCTCGCAGTCCTGTTTTTTGGCAGCATGGTATATGCGCAGTACGGATCCGGAGGCATGGGCACTTCTACAATATCCCTTTCACAAAGCAGCATTACGCTTTCACCGGGCAGCAGTTCTTCTGTAACCTACACTGTTAAGCTTTCAAGCGGCAACATATGGGGGACGACTACAAATGTGGCTGATAGCGGAAAGCTTGCCGCAGATGGCATATCTGTATCATTAAGCAATACATATGGAGATCCTACGTACTCTGGAACAATGAGCATAAATGTCAGCGCATCTACAGCTCCGGGAACATATACTGTATTTCTTAATGCAACAGGAGACGATCCTTCTACATCGCCGGCATCACTTACAATACTTGTGGAAAATACGTCATCTACCACCATGCCTGCCACAAGCACAATTGCAATTGCACAAAAACCAGTATTTACCCAAGTAGCAGAAAAAACAATAGCTGTAAATGCATCCAACGGCACATCATTAACGATACTAGACCCGTTCAGCAAGAACCTTACTGTAGAAATCAATGCAGGCACATATGTAAAGATAGGAAATTCCATATTGCCAAACTATAACTTTACGATTGCGACGTACGCATTGCACAATGTTACATCTCCGCCTAATGAATCTGATTACATGCCTGCCTTCGGATTTGCATATCTTGTTAATGGCAAGCTCAGTCCTGCAATAGAGTTCGTAAACTCTACAGGTTCGCCTATGCCTCTGACAACCATCGCGGAATATCCCTCAACATGGACATCGTGGGCTTTCCTTGGGGGCGCTCTTAACGGAACAACATATGTTGGCGGAAAGTATGCATTAAAGAATACCTGGTCATATAACGCAACTAACTCCATGTTGGTAAATAGGCAATTCGTGAAACCAGTAATGTGGGTCTTTGTATTTTCAAATGTCAGCACCAAGCCAAATGTTACTGTAGCTACAACAATTCCGCATGCAGTAAGCACTACAAGCGTGCCTGCTGCAAGCCCGGCAAGCGGAATCCTGCCGATAGCAATAATCATAGTGATAGTTATCATTATAGTGGCGCTGTTGTCATTACTTAAAAGATCCAGAAAATAATTGTGTTTTATAAGCCTTTGGCCGCAATATAGGTGTGTGAGTTTATGGCAAATAACATGAAGCAGAATATTGCCTATTTGATGGGCATAATAATACTGCTTGCAGACCTTTACTGGATATACACAAGCTACTGGAGCATGATTTGGCTTGTGCTTGGGATAGTGATACTTGTTGCTGACATAGTCTGGCTTTATGTAGACATGCCTTCCAAAAAGTAATTGATCTGGAATGGCTGACAGGAAGTATGAAGAGGCAAAATTAAGCGAGCTCAAGAAGGAATATTCAAAAACAAAGCACAACAAGGCCACAAACAAGCATCTTGGCATACTACGCGCGAAGATAGCAAACATCAAGCGCGAGATGGAATCGCATAGCAGAAGAAGTGGCACCGGATATTCTGTGCGCAAGTCGGGCAATGCGACAGTGGTTCTTGTGGGCTTTCCCAACGCTGGAAAATCCTCCCTCCTCAAAGCCCTTACCGGAGTGGATTCGAAAGTCGCAGATTATGCGTTTACCACACTTGACGTAATACCGGGAATGCTTGAGTACAGCGGCGCAAAGATACAGATCCTTGACCTGCCTGGCCTGATTCAGGGAGCGCATCTGGGCAAGGGAGGGAGCATGAAGATTGCAAGCGTGATAAGGATAGCAGATTTCATGCTCTTTGTTGTTGATATTAATTCGTATCAGCAGGTATTCCAGCTTGCAGATGAGATAGGATTGCTCAATATAAGGATAAACAGGAAAAGGCCAAGGATACGCATAGAGAAAGGGAGGATAGGCGGCATGAACATAGAGCCTAACGGCCACTCAGTGCCTACTAAGGACGTAATAATCAACATACTTAACGAGTTCAAGATATTCAGCGGTGAAATAATATTCTACGAGGATACAACCGAGGATATGCTTATAGATTTTGTAGCTGACAACTGCGTTTACATGAAAGGTGCAGTTGCGCTCAACAAGATAGACACTGCAGAAGACCGAAAAGTGGAATTTGTGGCCAGGGAGATAAAGGCAAGGACCAGAATGGATGTCATACCGATAAGCGCGAAGACCACTTCAAATATAGAGGACCTCAAAGGAAGCATATTCACTGCCCTGAAGCTTGTAAGGGTGTATCTCAAGCCAAAGGACGGCGCCCCCGATTTTGAGAATCCTCTTGTTCTTGATTCGGGCTCAACTATAGTCGATGTGGTGAGGAAAATAAATTCAAAGCTAATCTCTGACACAAAGTATGCGTATGTGAGCGGTCCAAGCGCCAGGTTCTCAAACCAGAAAGTAGGCGTGGACCATACCGTAATGGATGGGGATATAGTCACTTTGGTGTTCAGCTAATCTGCACGGTGCAAGTGCTTTTGAATGGAAAAACTTTGGCAATGTGCTATCGTCTGGACTTGAGATATATTGGTCTAGTCAGGTCGCTTATTGCAATCGGACCACGATTTTATTGCAATATCTTACAACGATTGCACCTGAAGGATATGGATTTTCTCTCCGTGATTTTACAAGATACGCAGTGAATGCGGAATAGATTACATATATTCCTCAATCTTACTCTGTCTTATAAGCTCCATTGTCTTCCATCTATTCCTCACATATGCAAGCAGTTTTTCATTGTCTAAATTGGCCTTTATCGCATTTATTGTATCTGAATCTGACGGATAGCCAGAACCGAGGTCTATGCCTATCTCGTCGGATATCCTGTCGATTTCATTGTCACGAGTGACTTTTGCTATGATGCTTGCTCCAGAAACAACAGGATATTTTGCATCTGCTTTGTGCTCGGATATTAGCTTTATTGTTTCGGTGTTTCCAATGACGGGATTGCTCAGGGTTTTGGTGTCATTGACCGACATGGTCCTCCGTGAAAAGAGACAAACACGTATTCCAAACTTGTCTTCTATAACATCGGGCGAATCCAAGAATATCTTCTTTGGAGTAACTACAAGCGCGTCTATCAATCTTGCAAAATTGAGGGCCTCAAGCCCATTGAGCGACACTCCGCCAGCCATTGCCCTATTTATTTCGTCGTTGGTTATTTTATAGACTTTGACTTCGTCCACTACGGATGCAATCTCATCGTACAGGTACTCCCTCTTCTTTCTGCTGAGCAGCTTCGAGTCCCTGACCCCTATCTTAGATAATTTGGCCTCCTTGCCTTTGCTTATTGATACAAGGCTTATAACAAGCGGGCCTACTACAGCACCACGGCCGGCCTCATCTCCGCCCGTTATTATAATGTAAACGCACCCTGGTTAGATTAAAGCCCTTTTTTGTCAACTACTATGAAATCGTTCACAGCCATGACGCTTGAGTAAGGCACCTGCAGTTTACCGCCTTTTATGTCAAGTTTGTTGACATATTCACTGTCAACATTAGGCTCTACAACAAGCGCGTTGAGCTTTCCTGTAGTCTCATGCACTTCTGCATCCACAAACTTGCCCAAGTCAAAACCATCGCTGGTCACGACTTCCTTTCCTACGAGTTGCTCTGCAATAACATACTTTACCATATTAACACCTTTTAGGTCTACCTATATTAGTTGTCGATGCAATGTTTATATATCTATCTTATCAAGCATCATACCGACATATCGGGATTCTGGTAATATGGCGGACAATGTAGGCACCCTCTTATTCAAAGACAAGCAGGTTAGGCTACTTTCAGTACTTGCAAACAAAGAAAAGGAATGGCATATATCAGATCTTTCAAGGGAAGCCAATGTTACATATGTACATACGAGCAAATTCATAAAGAAATGCGAGGAGCATGGCATTGTGTCCTCAGAAAGGCACGGCAGGATAAAAAGGCTGTTTATCACTGAAAAGGGCAAGTATATTGCAAATTCTATATCAGACATAATGGAAAAAATAAAGATATCTGCAAAAAATGAACAGCAGGCGCAAGAAAAATAATCAGACTACTTCTATCGTGGCCCTTTTTTTCATTGCATTAAGCACATGCGCGTAATCCCTGTAATGTATAAATGCCGTTATAGTGACCGTGTATTCCCCCTTGTCAGTGCCCACGCCGCCAAAAAGCTCTATCTTTGCTTCCTTATTCTCATTAGGCGTGATTGTGCCAAGACGTACTTCCCTCTCCTTTGCCATTCCAGTGGTATCAAGGCTTATTCTGTCGGGCACTTGAACGACAACAGACCCCATGACAGGCTCCTGGGTCATATTCCTGACATTTACTGTAAGAACAGTGCTGCCCCTGCTGTTT
Source organism: Microcaldota archaeon (assembly GCA_021803425.1). GTDB lineage: Archaea > Micrarchaeota > Micrarchaeia > Micrarchaeales > CABMGC01 > JAJZNA01. The sequence continues at coordinate 19,196 of JAJZLN010000026.1, forward strand.
GACCTTAATTTATAAGGCACAAATTCAGTAGTTATATTATAAGGCATCTGTTTTCTTAGGTCAGTTGCAACATCCTTCTTGCCGAATAAATCGAATATCCCCACAAAACACACCAAAGGCCGCTATAGATATTAAAGTGTCGAGCAACATATTTAAATTTTTGTGGCAAGAGTTCAATCAGTAATACACGATTTTATGATCCTTAATATATTTACTGATGGTGCATCAAGAAGCAATCCCGGAAAGAGCGCGTCTGGATTTGCTGTTTACGATGACAGCAATATCCTCCTGATGAAGAAGTCTTTCTTTAATGGCATAAGGACAAACAATGAGGCGGAATACTTAGCCATAATAGCTTCCCTTGAATCGGTTTATGAGGAATATGGACACGAAAACGTAGAGATAAGACTGCATTCTGACAGCAGGCTGGCAATAAATCAGCTACGGGGCGATTACAAAGTGAAGGATCCCAAGATCAAGCAGCTATACAACGAAGCACTTCTTTGCATAGGCAAATTTGATAAAGTAATGTTGATAAACGTTCCCAGGGAAAATAAGAATATAGTTGCTGTAGATAGCGACCTTAATCAGCTCCTTGACAAATACTGAAAAGCTTAATATATATGTAAACAAAAAGTGTAGTGTTTCAAAATTGTGGTCATGAAATGTCAGCAAAAGAGGATACAAAGGCAAGGAGTGACACTTTAAGCCCTAAGGCAAAGGAATTGTACAAAAAGGCAGGCGCTCTTTTCGAAGATAACAAATTTGAAGAGGCAATTGTCATGTACGGACAGGCGATAGCTGAGGATCCGAGCTATTCCAGTGCATACTTCAACAGGGCTCTTGCGTATGCAATAATAAATAAGTACAGCGAAGCCACAAGGGACGCGCAGAAAGTCCTAGAAATAGAGCCGGAAAGCCATGACGCACCGTATGTAATGGGCATAATAGCGGAATACCAGGAAGATTTCCAAACAGCTAAGGAGTGGTATGAGAAGGCATTGGCTAAGAATCCGAATTATGAGCAGGCCAAAAGCAGACTTGAGTCCCTCAAAGGCAAGATTAACAAGCATCCGGAGATACCTACTGGTGCGGCGGAAAAGAAAGACGAAGAAGCTACAGTTGTTGAGGAAGGGCAACTAAAGAAGGTGAGATACCATAAATCCAGCCTTAAATTCACAGACGTAGTAGGGATGGAAAAGCAGAAAAAATTGATATATGAAAATGTAATATTGGCGATAAAGAAGCCTGAGCTCCTGAAGCAGTACGGAAAGAAGCTTGGGCTTGGAGTGATATTCTACGGTCCGCCAGGAAACGGAAAAACATATCTCGTAAACGCAATAGGGGGTGAAACAGGCTCAAACGTGATCATAGCAAGAATAAATGAGATAGTTGACATGTATGCAGGCAACACGGAAAAGAATATGCATGCCATATTCGAACAGGCGAGAAAGGCTACGCCATGCATAATATTCTTCGATGAGCTTGATGCACTTGGGGTTAAAAGAGGAGGCGGCGGTGGCGGCGGGGAAGGCCAGAGCTTCATGAAGATGGCAGTAAACCAATTCCTCCAGGAAATGGACGGAGTGGAAAAAAATCCGGAAGGAATATTCATCATAGGCGCAACAAACTCGCCGTGGGACATAGACCCTGCTCTCAAGAGGAGCAAAAGGTTCGGAGAGACAATATATGTCCCTCCTCCGGATTACAAGACAAGGGTCGGCGCATTCAAATATAACACAAAGAAAATGCCACTTGGGCATATAAACTACGGAAGGCTTGCACGGGCTACTATGGGATTTTCTCAGGCGGACATAGACGAAATATGCGACAAGGCAGCACTTATACCTGCCGTGGAAGAGGATAGGACCGGAACGAAGAGGAAAATAACTATGAAGGACTTTCTGAAGATGATAAAATCCCACGGAAATACGTTGGATGAATGGTATGGCATGGTAAAGAAGGACATAATAAGCAAGACAGAGACGCAGATAGTCGACGGCAAGAAACAAACGATAGTGAAGGAAGGAACCTTATCTCCAGAAGAGAAGCAGAAATACAAGGCGCTGATAAAAGATGTGAAGAAGAATTCAAACCCTTTCTATACATATATTAAAAAAATTGTACGGGCGTTCTCACTTTATATAATATAGTGGCAGCATGGTTGTAAAATACACTGAAAACTCCGAATTGATAGTGCATCATGCATATGAAGTCAGCGTGGAGGACCTTATGCGCATCTGCATAACAAAATCGCATTCAACACCCATATTGTATTGGTCATCTGGCATATTGTTTAGTTATGAACAGATACCGCCAATAATGAACAATAGAATAGAGGAAGATTTCATAAATGGCATAGACCATTGGTCCGAGGTTTATTATTCCAAAATTGCAGATTACAGGTCAGTAATGGAAATTGATGAAGGAGAATTCAAGGGGGCTAAAGTCAGAGTGATTGATGCAACTACGTTCGTCCCGCACAAGGATTTTGCAGTATGGATCAAATCGCTGTAATATTCCAGTCTACGCAAACCAATAGGTATATTTAAATTACTTTAAGTTAACCTAGTTCCTGCGATCAGGTAAATTTACTCGTTAGATGATACATTGGAACATTCAGTCAACGAAAACAACAGACACAGTGCAAACAATACAGAAAAGTCGATAGACAATGCAATACTTATGAACGTGGTCAGACAGCACTGGGAGAACAAACTTGAGGGTATGGACATGATGAAGAGCAGGCATGTATCCTCAGAGATAGACCTTCATCTTTCGAATATAAACGGCATAATTGACAAACTCGATTATGAAGTGTACTGTGTTCCGTCAATAGTATCCCATTCCAAACATATGCAAACCAACGAATTCAGGGAATACCTAAGACTTATAGAATCAATGGCAATCGGATATTCAGCTGTTTTTGGGAAGGACATAACAGGATTAATACTTATAGGCCTTACTTCAAAAGCAAGGAACGTAGGAAGCGCAGAAGCGTATTTTGCGGGGCTGTCAGACAGGCTGTCATCCAAACTTAAGATATATGACGCGCTGATAAAAAAACACAAAGAAGATTCGGATTCATTATCAAGGGAGTTTATAAGGCACAAATCTAGCATATTCAGATTCATTAGAAAAAAACACATATACGAACTTAAAAGCAGGATGGATGCCAAAGCTAAAAAATTAAGAAAGCTGAATAACAAAGCAGAGCGTATCAATAACGTCAGAATTAGGCTGTCAATGCGTGCTAAAAGCTAGGATGCATTGCGCTTCAATGCGCCAAATATTGCCTTATACGCATCTACATTTACAAGCGACCCCAAATGCGTGCTGTTTATCTCGATGTTCGTTGCGTCGCTCCTTATGCAAGACTCCTTATTTATTACTCCGTCATTCTTTGCCCGTATTGAGGTCAAAGGCACCTTCGAACGCTTATCAAGCTGATTGAGGAGGCTAAACTCTTCATTAATCCTGATTCCGTATTTAGGTATGTTGTAAACTGCGGCTATTGCAAGGCCTGCGAGCACCGCCTGGTTGAAACTGAATGTGCTGTTTAGCGGTGAACACAAAGTTATTACTTGCTCTACCTTGTCCGGATTCCTGTCAGAAAGTAGTTTTGAAAGCATGCCCCCTCTGCTGTGGCCTATGAGAACTGCCTTTCTCTGCCATATGTCAGTCTCATCGTCAAGCTTGCGCTGCAGCTTGTCCAGCAGGACACCCGAATACTCTATATTGAAATTTATTCCTGCAAAACTTGGAGAATAGTCCATCCTATCAAGCCACCTATGGAGATCGACAAGTGTCCAATCCCCTCCGGTGAATCCTGGCACAAGGATTACCGGTTTTTTATTTCCAATGCGCCCGTAGCCAAAATAAGTGCTGCTCATCTGGAACTCCAAATAATCCCTAACGAATCCAATTTCATTAGATAGATTAGTGCGCTTTGATACGATACCGACCAAAAAATCCTTAAGTATGTTTGCTCCTGGCTTTGCGCCAAAAGCTGACGTTTCTCCGGACTCGGCTATTTTTCTAAGCACATCCTTAAAAGGCACCATGTGCTCTTCAGTCTTTCCAGCCTTAATGTTATACACTCTGACCACTCAATAATCCTGTTATATCAATCAAAAATCCTCCTTTTATATCTTTTCTACAAAATACGATTCTAGTAATTATAGTGCCTATACCTCACTACTAAATGATGCTGTTTTACATCCACATAGATAAGTGGCGCTCAAAGCACAGCGCCTGTAATCTGGAAATTACGAAGAAGTCAATTGAACGGTCAAAAGCCATTAAAACCTGATCAAAGCAACGTATTTTATAATATAGTGAGATATATATCTGGAGAGAGCATGGAAGCGTATTGTGTAAAGTGCAAACAAAAGAAAGAGATGAAGGATGCAAAAGCAGTAACTATGAAGAACGGCAAAAAGGCCGCTACAGGCACATGTCCGACCTGCGGGACAAAGATGTTCAAGATAGGCGGATAATAACCGAATATCTTACATGCATTTTAAAATCCAGTGACCTGCTTTGATTGTTAGTGTGTAGGTTATGCCGTATTATAAGCAAGCACATGGAGAAGATTCTAACTGTGTAATCATTTCGCCGTCCATATTGTCTGTCGAGCCAAAAAATCTGCGCAAAATCATAAAAGAACTGGAGAGGTGCGAAGTTGGCAGCATACATGTGGACGTCATGGATGGCCGCTTTGTGCCTAACGTGTCATATGGCGTGCAAGTCTTTTCATCCATACGCAGATATGCCAAAGTGCCACTGGAAGTGCATTTGATGGTGCAGGATCCATCAAACCACATAAAGGAGTTTGCAGATGCAGGCGCAGATGCGATAATAATACACTACGAAGCTTCAGGGAATAAAAACAGCATACTGGAGGAGATAAGGGCCTTTGGTAAGAGATCGGGAATCGCGATAAATCCTGAAACAGATTTTAATTCAGTAAAAGACCATATGAAATATGCAGACATTATTTTGGTCATGTCTGTGCACCCTGGGTTTGGAGGCCAAAAGTTCATACCCGATTCATTAGATAAGATAAAAGTTGCTCGCAGATTAATAGACAAAGGCAATTCAGGCACTATGATAGCTGTTGATGGAGGCATCAATATAGAAACTGGCAAGCAGGCTTGTTCATGCGGTGCTGATGAGCTTGTCGTAGGCACGGCAATAATAAATTCAAAGTCTATAAGCGATTCCATAAAAGAGTTCAAGAAAATAAGAAGAATGGGCAAAAACATTCCCAACTGATTGTAAAAATTTGAATAATGCGCCACCATGTGATTTTTTGGAAATATTATCCATATCTATAGACAAAAACGCCCTGCAAAAACTCAATGCAGTGCAGAAGAAGCTTGGCTTCAAGAGCAGGTCAAAGATGCTTAGGAGCGCAATATTGAGCCTCCTTAAGGATTACGATGCGCTTGAATCGCTGTCAGGTACTGTTGAAAGCGTATTTGTGATTTCATACAGTGAATCTGAAAAAAACCATGTATCGGACATGCTGCACAGGTTTGAAGGCACAATAAAGACAGAGCTTCATCAGCACCATTCCGGCACATGCATAGATATACTTAATCTGTATACTTCAGCAGAGAGAACGCGCGAATTCTTCTCCGCAGCAAAGAAAAACAAGTGCATATATTCAGTTACTTATTCCATAATAAGCGAGCCGAAGGGCAAGGGATAGCGTTTTTCGCTGCTGCAAGATTGATATGGAAAGCGCATGCTAGAAATATACTGCTTATGTAAATTGGAAGAAAAACCTCTTGATATTTTGCTAAAAATAAAAGTATAAATACCAGAAAGTTTGCAATATAGATAGTGAGAAAGTGCCTATTAAACGATCGGATAGGAGAAAAATCCTGAAACACGGTAGCGTCGAAGTGGGTTCGCTTTTTAAAGCACTTGATGATCCAAATGTGATGGTAAGATATGCAGCAGCTGGAAACCCGAATGCCACAGAATCCATACTATCAAAAGCAATTGACGATCCAAACGAGGGAGTAAGACGTGCAGCAACCAAGAATCCAAATGCCACAGAAACAGTACTATCAAAGGCACTTGATGATCCAAACGAGGAAGTAAGACGTGCAGCAGCTGGGAATCCAAATGCCACAGAATCCATACTATCAAAAGCAATTGACAATCCATGGGCAGTAGCCGATAATCTAATGTTTGCAGTAGCCGAGAATCCAAATGCCACAGAATCAGTACTATTAAAGGTAATTGGTTATCCAAATCGGGAGATAAAACTAGCCGCGCTCAGGAACCCAAATGCCACAGAATCCTTATTTTTAAAAGCTCTTGACGATCCAAACGAGGAAGTAAGACGTGCAGCAGCTGGGAACCCAAATGCCACAGAATCCTTATTTTTAAAAGCTCTTGATGATCCAAACGAGGAAGTAAGACGTGCAGCAGCCAAGAATCCAAATGCCACAGAATCCATACTATCAAAAGCTCTTGACGATCCAAACAAGGAAGTAAGACGTGCAGCAGTCGAGAACCCAAATGCCAATCAAAAGATTATGACAAAGGCCCTAAAAAATGAAGATTACAAAGTCAGATGCATTGCAATTGCCAGGGCCGCAGATTTTGGCATAGCGCTGGATTTTGATTCTCTGTCTCAGGATGGGAATTCGGATGTGAGGTTTGTAGCAAGAAGAGCTCAAAGGGAATTGGAAAAGCCAGTATTGCTGCCTGATTCTACTGTAGCCCATATACAAGACCGTGATAAGGTACTCGAATTGACAGCAGAACTGGCACGTTTGAGGAGGGAAAATACTGATGGTGAAAAAGGGGTTCTTAAGGCTTGGAGAACATTAAGGCGCGTAAAGAAGATTTCAAAGAAATTGGAAGCTACGCATAAGAGCCTAGAGCATAGCCACCAGACAATGCCATAATAACAACCGGTCCACCAGAGTCTCCTATCTTTCGTTCCTCTCGTATTAAAGCTAATATCAGGATTTTCTTTGCTGCACAGTCCACTTGATCTTAAGACCAAGCTTCTAGCCATGCAGTATGCCCTCCTACCCGAATTTCACGCCTGGGTTTGGGACGGGGTCATTTGTGCATATTAAGGTATAGGCCGAACTCTGAAATTCTAGATATTTCATTGGTTATTTCCTGCAATGCATGTATCTTCAGCCTATCTAACTTAAGTTTTGTTGCAGAATTATATATCTCCTCTCTAAGTGCCATTGACTTCTCCACAGAATCTCTTTTTCCTTCAAATCCCGAAAAACATAGATCGAACTGCTCTTCAATCATATCCAATATCTTCATGTTTCGTACCATATTTGGCTGGTAGACTATGTTGAGGTTGTCCGATATCATCTCAAGCATCTGAAGAACAACAAAGTATTTTGTTGATTCCTCTGTTCCCAACGCATTCACATGTCTTACTCCAAGCATGAAGAACCTGTTTATCACTCTTTCAGATTCCTCTAGACTTTTCAGGTCGCCATTGCGTATCTCTTCAAATTCCTGCTTTACAAGAAGCTTAAGCCTGCTTATTATTTTTGTAATATCAGCTTCACGCATTTTGTTGAAATCCTCTATCATAATGTCATTTGCTGAATGACCAACTATCTCAAATCCCGGACATTCTTCCTTTATCTTCTCAGTTATGTAGTTCGCCGTGCTCTTTCCGTAGCCATTTTTGAAATAGAGCCTCAATTTTGTGGTGCCAAACATATAATGCAAGCCTACAAGTCTTGCAAGCGCAGCAGGACTAACGCTCTGCGCTATTATCTCTTCACGCTCCTTTATCTGTTCCTCCCTAGGGGATATTACAAGATCGCCAACGTTATTTTCGAATATATTCAAAGGCTTTGACTGATCAAGCCTGTTCTTGTCAATCCACTTTTTAGGGATTATCAAAGCAAGGCTGGCATTCCCGAATTTGAACATTCGCTTTTCCATGATAAGTCTTACATATGTGAGGTATATATTATATATACATAATCTATTTATAGTTAAAAACTAATTCTATGTCAGTGATAAGCATGCAAAAAAATAACGGCGAAAAATTCAATGCAAAAAATGAAAGTAAAGAAACGCTTAAAGATGCGGTGCGCAGTGGCAGTGAAAACAATCGCGAGATAACCGTAGATAGACTATCAATGTCAAATCTTAAGGAAGCATTCGATACAAGCAGTAAAATGAGTTTTTCCGATTCGCGTGATTATTACAAATCAAAAGTTAATAACATTGATTATACTAAGCAAGATATAGAGGAGATATGTAAAATCATTGACGTTAATGAAAAAACCGGAATTTTCATTTCTGAAGCAATAAACAAAATAATAAAAGACGGTGATGTAATATATCTCGATTTCAACGGAAGGAAAGTAGATTATCTTGCATATGGGTTGATGCGTGGCACTGTCATTGTGCGTGGAGACGCTGGAAATTATGCTGGCGGATTTATGGGAGGCTCAGCAAAACTCGAGATATATGGAAATGCCGGATTTCGGACTGGCACATCCAACAAAGATGATGCTTATGTTTTAGTGCATAGAGACGTAGGAGATGAAGCTGGCATTTCGATGTCAGGTAATGCAAAACTTGAGATATATGGAAATGCCGGATTTCGGACTGGCGGGTACAGCACTGATTGTGCTTATGTTTTAGTGCATGGGGAGGTTAGGGAGAAA
>JAJZLN010000003.1 GCA_021803425.1 Microcaldota archaeon
TATTAGGTAATTGTAGGTGTATGAAGGATCGCCGTTGTTAAATGATGCGGTGAATGTTATTTGTTGGCCTGCATCCAGAGTTGCAGGCAGAGATGGCGACGAGGTAAGCAATGGCGTTGAAGGAGGAGAATAGGGTATATCTGCAGCTTCAAAAGTGATGCTAGGCATAACGCCGTTCGGAGGGTATGTTCTTAGCCTTATAAAATAAACATATAATTGTTGATATCCGCCACTGTTGCCGCCCACTCCAATAGGAAGAACGGCCGACGGAATGTTAGTTGATTCAGTCGTTACAGTATTATAGTCGGTCTGATATGTGACCTCTGAAGATGAGGGCCAGTATACACTAAAAACACCACTTAATGGGGCAGTTCCACTATCATAAAATACCTGCGTCCCGCTTTTCGTAGTTTGATAATGCCAATCATTTCCAGTGCCAGGAGGACACGCGCCAAGTTCTAAATCATTGGTTCCTATACTGATAGCGTTTTCTCCGGAAGTGGCTGCCGGACCGTTTAATCCCATATATCCAGCACCTACCGCATATCCTATGTTGCATGCGTTAGAAAGATTGCCGAAGAAATCGAATATCTGCGTTGGATCTAATCCATAATTTGCAGTAGTTATTATAGAACCAAGCCCAGAACTAGCACCAGAGTATGCCCCGTTATCCTGAGTTGTCCCAGATCCGTATAATGTAAACCCAGAAGGAGTCGATGTTCCTGCAAAATTTTGATATACCGAAAACACGTTTGCGCCGTTGTCATATTCCCCATATTGATTAGTACTGCATCCTATTTTTGTATTGGCGGAAAGAGAACAGCTTAGCTGCGGGGCTTCGCCTATATCATTTCCGTTTATCAAAAAGTTGGTTGACGTTGAGCCGACCCCAATATAATAAATACCGTTTGCAGACCCCGAGGCGGGGATTATATTTGCACCCAGATTAACCCATATGATAATATCGTTCACGGTATTTAGATTTGTAAGTTGCTGCTCGTTCAGCAGATTACCCTCTATCCATGCCGGAACAAGCGTTCCGCCTACCCCGTTATATACATAAACGTTTCGCATCGAACTGGAAAGAATTGATGTATAAGGGAGGGTATTGAATGGAAACATTACCTGCAGTCCCGTGCTAGTTGCAACAGATTGCATATTCACTATGTTTACAGGTATGCAGTAAGAAGTAAGCCCGGCTTCGGAAGAAGGCACAATTCCACAGGAAGAGGCGCTTATGCCGGCAGCTAAGAATGAGAATAGGATTAATGCAAAAAAATTGTTATTTCTCATGCACAACCACATAATCAGGATACATGCTTAAGAAGGTCGACATTACTAAGAAACAGTTTCGTATTTTCATGATAATGCCTTTGGAGTGCTTGATTATTTTGCGTGTGCCATCGCAACCAGAATTATACTTTTAATACATGCTTATAAAGATTGCTTATTATTTGGCCTCGGATTCAGGGAGATCTTGAAGCGACCATAAACCTAGATATGCGCTTTTCAATGCGCATATACCTTTTTATGAGCCTTGATGCCTTGTCCCTTGCTTCTGAATAGGTTATATTGTTTCTAGCATGCCCCTCGGCAACAACGGATTCGGCAACGCTTGCTGCTATCATAGGTATTGTCTTTGTCGTATACTTTTTATCCGTGGCACGGGGTATTATATATTCCGTACTTAGCTTCCTTCCCACACTCTTTGATATTACTAACGCGGCCGCATGCAGCATCTTGTATGTTACCCTCTTTGCGCGCGAATCCAGCAGCCCGCGCATTATTCCTGGAAATGCAAGAAGATTATTCACCTGGTTTGGATTGTCGCTTGAGCCTGTGGCAACTATGAACGCTCCAGCATTCTTTGCGTCCGAATAGCTTATTTCAGGATTTGGATTAGCAAGCGCAAAGACTATGGGCTTTTCGTTCATTGAATTTATATGCTCCTTCTTGAAAGCGCCGGGGGATGATGCGCCTATGAGCACATCAGCGCCAGATGCAAGTTCATCCAGAGTGCCGTTTAACATCTTATGGTTTGTGTGCTTTGCTATCTCCATCTTGAAATCGTTCATGTCGCCTTTGCGTTCAGCGTATATCGCCCCATCCCTGTCAAGTGCGGTGATGTCAGTGAACCCAGAATTTACAAGCTGCATTGTTATACCGAATCCCGCGGAACCTGCACCATTAACTATTATTTTTGCATCCTTGCCCTTTCGGGCCAGTTTCAGCGCATTTATCAGCGCCGCTACAGCGACCACCCCGGTGCCCTGCCTGTCATCATGAAATACCGGTATGTCTAACTCTGATTCTAACCTCTTTGAGATCCTGAAACTCTTGGGAGACTCTATATCTTCTATGTTTATGCCTCCGAAAGTTGGAGATATGTGCTTAACAAGCCTTACTATCTCATCCTCATCCTTTGTGCTTATGCATATTGGTACTGCATCGACTCCTCCGAATTTTTTGAACAGAAGCGCCTTTCCTTCCATTACCGGAAGCCCTGCAAAAGGCCCGATATTCCCCAGCCCCAATATCCTTGTGCCGTCTGATACTATGGCTATTGTATTCGATTTCATTGTGTAATCATATACTTTATTGGCATCGGCTTTTATCTCTTCACTGACATAAGATACGCCCGGAGTGTAATATACAGAAAGGTCCTCTTCCTTATCGACTAACACTTTAGGAATTGTCTCCATCTTGCCCTGCGCTCGCCTATGGCAGCTCAAAACATTTTCCTTGTCCACCAAAGCCACCTTATTTTCCCCTATGCTCACGCTTCACTGGAATCATGACTTTTATAAGCAAGGCAAAAAACACCAATGATATGATTACCACCACTGGAAATGAAGCCGCTTTGTAAAAACTTATATTGCCGTATTGCTGCTGCGCACTGCTGACCGCTTTATCTGCATAGAATATTGCAGAATTTGGGGACACGTTTTCAAGCTCAGTGGCCTTGCCAAGGTACCCGTATGCAGATGAAAGATTGGGCTGGAATAGCAGATAGCCGCTTTCATTTATCTTATTGACGTATCCATAAGCGCTGTTGATAGTGGCATTTGCCTGCGACTGCGTATAATTCACGCTGCGTATTTGCTGCGCATGTGCAACTGAAAGCAAGGCCATGGCTATAACAAAAAGGAATGGCAGCTTCATATGTGCACCACGCATGCCAAATACCTGGACGCAAACTACAAATTGACATCAATATTAAGCTCCTTCTTAAGCTCTCTATATCTGTTCCTTATAGTGACTTCGGTTACTCCGGCAACATCTGCAACCTCTTTCTGTGTTCTTCTTTCACCTGCAAGTGCGCCTGCTATGTAAACTGCGGCCGCAGAGACGCCTGTAGGGCTCCTGCCGCTGACAAGCCCTTTTTTCATTGCCTGCTTGAGCAGAAGAACTGCCTTCTCTTGCGCATCTCCGCTGAGCTTCAGTGCAGAAACATATCTTGGCACATAGCTTGAAGGATCGGTCAAGGGTATTTTGAGATGCAATTCATGAGCAATTACCCTGAATGACCTGCCAACCTCTTTTTTGGGCACTCCGGATATCTGCGCAATTTCATCAAGAGTCCTTGGCATGCCGGCATTCCTGCATGTAGCATAAAGCGCGGCATTGACCACGGTCTCTATTGGCCTGCCTCTTATGAGATTGTTCTTTACGCATTGCCTATAAAGCAAGGCGGCTTGTTCCCTTATATTGTCTGGAAGACCCAGATAACTTGCGACCCTGTTAAGTTCAGGCAATGCTATAAGATAATTTCTTTCACTGGAGCTCGCTATGCTTGCCCTTTTGTGCCATTTTCTCATCCTGTACAGCTGCGCCTGCCTTTTTGACGGAAGCTTGGTTCCCCTTATGTCCTTATTATACATGTCTATTTCAGTAACCAGGCCCCTGTTTGGTTTGGTATACTTTATCGGAGCTCCAGTCCTTGCCCTCGCATTCCTCTGATCAGCATCGAATGCCCTCCATTCAGGCCCGGAATCGGTGACATTTTCTTCTATTATGAGTCCGCAGTTGTTGCATACGTATTCTCCCTTCTCGTTGTCGAATATTATGTCTGTGCTGCCACAACTCATGCATTTCTTTACTATCGCATGCTCAGGGATATGGAGAGCAACCTTGTTACTAAAACTGTCAGATTGCTCATTTGCCATAACCTCATTATCTCCATGTTCTGCCTTGTTGGATGACGAAATCCTGCTTCTTTTTGCCATTTTATACACCAAAGTTTACAAATATAATTTAGGAATTATCAAAATCAGCAATAGATAAATGAAATAATAAGATATATAAAGTTTTTGGTAGTCCAGACGTCTGTAAAAAAGCTAAGGCTTATAATTATTCATCTTCACGAATTCAAAGGTGCCGCCGCCTGGAGCTTGCGATGATGCAAGCGCAGTCGTATTAAAGCTCCCATAATCGGAACTGCATTCGCTTTTATATCCGCTTATGTCACACCAATACCCCTTGTCAAGTACAAAGCATCTGAAACCTGATTCAAATTTCACGAATTTAGGATCTGGAGAATTGAGATAGCCTATTTCGGCTGCACTCCTGTTAAGCTCATACCAGATATCCGGCGTGAAAGTAAATACAAGGCAGTTTGCAGGCACAGACGCGTAATTAGAATATATGAAATTTACTGCGGAAAGAGGCAGTGCCTGCTGGGGCATGTTTGATGGAAGTATCGTGACCGTGGGCAATGCAAGCACAAATGGTATTACGGCAAACAACACCAACAGCAGCAGACACACAGAATTGCCGAAAAAGGCATTCTTTGCGGCTTTCCTTTTTCCGATTGACTTCATGACTGAAACAATCGACAATGCCAAAGCGGATATGCCGAAGCCGGCAGATATTGCTATCGCAGGGAATAAGACCAGCATAAACCTTACATCAACACCATAGGTAACTGCACCTGCATAAAAAAAATCATAGAATACATGAAATGACAGAACCCATAAACCGAGCAGGAGAGCATAAAACCTTGTCTTTTTTATAAGAACCATTGCAACTGCACCTATAAGCGCCGCAATAGTGGTTATAATCGAAAAATATGCAGGATAGAATGAAACCTGATTGAAGCTTCCTAAAAAGAACATTAAATTGGGCGCCGCATTATTTTTGAAGTAGGCAATGGAAAAGTTGCCCGATCCCTGGGGAGCGCCATAACTGCCATTACTATGCATATAGGCTATATAGTATAATTGTGGGGCAATAGCTGCAAGAAATATTATGGCTGCGAACGGCAGCCTGTGCATCTGTTTGCGCTTCATAATCCTGGATATAGAACTTCGCTCTTCGTATATTATGAGTAATGCGAATATTGGAACCAAAAGCACTGCCTCAATGCGTATATATACGGCAATTGATAGCGCAGAAAGGAAGAATGCTTTTGTATATGGATTTTTCTTATTTTTGTATATCACAAAGGCAAAAAAAGCCAGAGTGGTGAACATCATGAATCCCATATTTGTAACTGCTTGGGTTCTTGACCATATGAATAGCTCTGGTAGCATGGCGAAAATCACTGCAGATGCCACTCCGGCCCGCCTGCCAAACATTACAGAACCCGTAAGAAAGACCAAAAGTATTGATAATGCTCCAACTGCAAGCTCAAAGTAATACGCAGTGGTTGTGTTTGCGCCAAATGCAGCAAATGCGATCGCAATGTAGAAGGAGTATTCTGCCGGATCATGATAAAGTTGGCCCAACAGGCACGGACTTGCATATGCATAACCATACTGACACCACAACGCATTGCCATTATGCAGTATGTTAAGCGCAATGCCCTGGTATATACTTTCATCAAAATAAAGTTGACTGACAGGGTGCACAAAAAGTAGAGAAAATGCTACAAAAAACGCCATTATAGCGATTGTACAGAAAAGGGAGTATGAATCCACATTTCCTGAAAGGGCTTTTGCTAAGTGCTTCCTAGAATAATAGACAGATAATAAAAGACTGGCGAGGAGCAGAGAGTAGAGAATGGTAAAAATATAGCCTATGATTAGCATGTTTCGTATTATACCGCTTAAATATTTAAGGATAATGCCAATCGTCGTCAGACTCAGAAAGATATATGAATTTGCAATATGAGGTAATAACGGCAGATGCTATGGTCCATCTTGATAGGGTTTTTACTGCGGAAGGATCCCCAAATATAGCATTCATAAAATACTGGGGGAAAAGAAACGATAAGTTAGTTCTGCCTTATAATTCCTCGATAAGCATGACATTTGCGCATGAGGCGATGCGCACGGTAACAAGCATCTTGTTCACTAAAAAGCTAAAAAATGATGTTTTCTATCTTGATGGACAGAAACAGAATCTTGAAAACAAGGATACAGCAGAAAGGTTTGCAGTACTGGATATACTAAGATCTGCTGCAAAAACCGAGGCGAAGGCGCTGGTAGTATCTAAAAATTACTTTCCTACAGCCAGCGGACTTGCATCAAGCGCGTCTGGAATTGCAACGTTGGTGTTTGCAGCAAATGCTGCACTGGAAATTGGGCTTAATGAGAAGGAAATGTCAATAATTGCGCGGCAGGGAAGCGGCAGCGCATGCAGAAGCTTGTTTGGGGGAATCGTGGTATGGAAGGCGGGAAAACGCACTGATGGAAAGGATTCATTTGCATTACAGGTTTTTGAAAGAGATTACTGGCCGGAGATTGTCGATAATATTGTAGTTGTGTCGCAGGACAAGAAAAAAACCCCGTCAAGATTAGGGATGAGGCAGACAGTAAACACAAATCCGCTGTTCGGAGTGAGAACATTGTCAGCCGAAAGAAGGCTGAAACTTTTTAAGGAATCATATAGAAGGAGGGACATATCGGGTATTGCTGCACATATGATGGCGGATAGCAATGAGATGCATGCATTGATGCTTAGCACTGTGCCTTCGATAAGATATCTTAATCCAATATCGTATTCGCTTATGGATGCTGTAGAAGAGTTAAATGAAAATGAAGGCAAGATAATTGCAGGCTATACGTTCGATGCAGGACCCAACGCCAACATAGTTACAGTAAACAAATACCAAAAAAAAGTGATGGATATGCTTAAGCAATTCAAAGAGAAAGGATCCGTGATTTACATAAAAACTTCGCGTGTTGGAGATGGGCCGAAATTGCTTGGCGCTGAATACTCCATGATAAACGAGGATATGCTCAGACCGCGGTAATATTATGCAGTATGACTCAATTGCAAGCGCGCCTGGAAAAATACTTTGGCTTGGAGGATATTCTGTGCTTGAACGGCCCAATATAGGATTAGTTACAACAGTCGACGCGCATGTTGCAACCAGTATCAGATTAAGGAAGGATGCTTCAGTAAGCTTTCATGCGCCGCAGTTGAATGCGTATGCAGAAGGAAGAATGGAACGGGACGGGATTATAAGAGCAACGGTGGACTCGAAACTCGGCCTTTTGAAAATAGCGGCAGAGGTAACGGCAAGATACGCAGCGGTACTTGGAATTAAGCCGATGGGGATGGATGTTTACACCCACAACGATCCGCAATTTTCATATGAATATTCAGGGGGCAGGATTGCGAAGAGCGGGCTTGGGAGCAGCGCTGCAGTCACTGTAGCCACGATATATTCGATTATGAATGCTTATGGATTGGATCCTTATGAACATGATTCATTACACAAACTTGCACATATAGCGCATAGCATAGCTACAGGAAAAGTGGGTAGCGGATTTGATATAGCGGCGGCAGTATACGGAAGCATCATCTATACAAGATACTCGCCAAAGATATTAGATGCCATATCATCCAGATATGAAAATGGTGATCTTCAGGGCATAATAAAAAAGAAGTGGGATTATAGGATAGAAAAATTTGTGTTGCCTGCATTATTTAAGATGCTGTTTGCCAACTTTGTGGGCACTGGCATGGTTACAACAAGGGCAATAGGCGGCGTATCAAAATTCAAGGAAGAGAATCCTTTGGAATACAAGAAATTGGTCAGGATGATGAATGATGAGAATATTAAAGCTGTAAACGAGCTTAGATCAATAAACAATGGAAATGATGAAGAAAGGGATCTTGAGGGGCTTAGATTGGCATTTGACAGAGGAAGAGAACTTGCAAAGGAGCTCGGAGTATTGAGCGGGATTGGAATAGAAGACGACGATCTTTCGGACCTTATAAAGGAGAGCGAGGACAGAGGCGCATTAGTGGCAAAACTTCCAGGAGCAGGAGGCAGAGACGCTATTGCTGCATTAGCAACGGGAAATGCGGAGCTTAGGAAGCTTAGAAAATTCTGGTCTGCAAAAAAAACAATGCATATACTCAATGTTAAAATTTCTAATAAAGGAGTTTTGTGATTCCACTTACATAAAAATGAAGCACCGTAAAAAGTATCTTTAAAATTTTATCTTCTCAAATACTTTTTTGCCCCAGAGTAATCTATTTTTACTTGGAATGGCCTGAAGCCTTTTTTCTTAAGCCTAGACATAGCAGTTTTGATTCCGCTTTTTTTAAGTATAGCTATGGCTATTCCTCCGCCTCCGCCGCCGCTTAGTTTTGCGCCTAATGCTCCAGAGTCTTTGCATATTGAAACTGCACTATCAAGCCCTTTGCTAGACACGCCAAGATCCCTTAACAGATTATGGTCCAGATACATAAGCCTTCCGAGTTCGCCGATATTTCCTTCCTTTATGGCCTTTACTCCATTAAGCGAGCACTCATTTATTGACTTAAGTATCTTTGACGTAGTTTTCATATCGTTTTTGTATAGTTGTGCAACATGGCCTACAGTTTGAGCCGTGCTCTTTTTGGGGCCAGTATCTATCACCAGCAGATTTATTCTTGTTTTGGATTTGATGTTCTTTGCGCCAACCTTCGAACCGAACATGGTATATCCGCCATAATACGAAGTGCTCACATCTATTCTTCCTGCATTATCATTTCTGTGTATTATCCTCTCTCCGTCCCTTGCCACATCTATTATATTATCATCTCCAATCCATTTCCTGCCGCTCACAAGCGACAGTGTAAAGGCAGTGGATAGCGCGGCGCTGCTTGCCATGCCTTTCTGCATTGGAATATCTGAATAAAGAGTGACTGATTGCCTGGTAACTTCTATGCCAAATTCGCATGCAAGCCGTGCGGCAATGGTAGCAAACGGGAGCAGGTCCCTGTCTATCTCTGAATCATTTATGTATGAAGCTATGTCTTTTCTTGATTTGTATTGCTTATATATTTCTGAAAGCTCCCCGTAAGACAGTTTACCGTGCATATTCACCGTAGGAAACCCTATATGCAGTGCATCGTCCCTTGCTTTGAATTTTGCGGCTTTTGCATGCCTGTCTATACCGATTGCAACTGAAAGATAACCATATACAACGGCGTGCTCACCAAGAAGCTTAAGCACCCCCGGTGCCTTAATAACCGTAATAATACCACACAATTAATATTTATATAGCTCAATTATTAATTTTATCTTTATATGCGTATGGTTTTATGCAGACATCCAAAAAAGACCTGTTGAAAAAACACGTAAAGGATATACGCCTCTCTAAAAGAATGACTGTGAGGCAGCTTATAGATTCGCAGCGAAGCGTAGGCGGATTCTCGGCGCAGAGCATGGTTGATGGAATAGATATAGTGTCAAAAATGCTGAATGACAAAAAATCGTTCAACTTTCTTTCCTTCCCTGCAGACATAATATCCACAGGCCTCCGCGGTATGATAGCAGACTCGGTCAAATATTTTGATGCGATAGTCACCACAGGAGGTACATTAGACCATGACCTGGCAAAGTCGTCAGGCGGAAAGTATAGCATAGGAAAATTTGACGTGGATGATGCAAAACTCAAAGATATGAACATATACAGACTTGGGAACGTATTCATAGGCAGCGAGCAGTATGGACTAGCCGTAGAAAAATATTTCAATGAGATAATGGAAGATATCTATAATTCCCCTGATTATAAAAAAGAGTACAGCGCCAGCGAATTGGCATGGGAGTTTGGGAAGAGGATAAAGGATGATAGATCAATATTAAGGCAGGCTTACCTGAACAACATACCCATATACAATCCGGGAATACTTGATGGTGCATTCGGAACGCAGCTTACCCTATTCTCGCAGGACCATGAATTTAAGCTCAACTTGATAAAGGACGAACTGGCATTAAGCAATGTATCTTTTGACAACAAGACTACAGGAGCGCTTATGCTCGGAGGCGGGATAAGTAAGCACCACGTGATATGGTGGAATCAATTCAAAGGGGGGCTGGACTATGCAGTATACATAACCACAGCATCGCAATATGACGGAAGCCTCTCCGGTGCAAGACTTACTGAAGCAGTATCATGGGGCAAGGTAAAGCCTAACGCAAAATATGTCACGATAGATGGCGACATTACCATAATACTTCCTATAATGTTTTCATATCTTGAGTTGCTGTAAAATGCAAAACAAAAAGAATGTAATTTTCATAATGTTAGACACTCTGAGAGCCGACATACTCAAACTTTATGGCGGAAGCTTGAAGCTGAATAATATAGATAGAATAGCGCAATACGGCAGGGTATATGATATGGCACTAGCGCCCGGAACATACACACTGCCTTCGCATCTGTCCCTATTCTTAGGAAAGAGGCCATTGAGGATAAAAAGCCTTAAGGCATCTGGATTTAAATCAAGCGACATAATGACGGATCCATTCGCCAGGAAATCGAAATATATACAAGGAGAGATTACACTTGCCGGCATGATGTGCGCATTTGGATATAATTCTGCGCTGTTCTCCAACAATCCGTTCTTATCGGATTATACCGGCCTAACGGACGGATTCTCTTATTCAAGCAATCTGTTCATAGACAAAATGCTCGAATCAAACAGAGCCCATGTGAAAGCGATACTTAAGCTTATAGAGAATGACAGGGTAAGAAAGAGCCTCATAGACATTGCATGCATGGCTTCTTTGCCCATGACCAAGGACATGCTTGATTCGACATACATGAAACTGCGAAAGAAACTAAACTTCTACTTTTCTAAAGAATACGGTTATTACAATCTGGACAAAGGCGCTGAAGAAACCAATAGACAAATTTTGGAGTATGCGAAAACGAATAAATCAACACGCAATTTCATATTCGTAAATTATATGGAAGGGCATGAAGGCTATCCTACTGATATGGTGACCAAAAAGTACGTAGAGCAGGACAAATGGTTATACATGATTGGAAAATCAGATTTGGAGGATATAAAGCATGTTATGGAGGCGTATTTTCGCAGAATACGCTATCTTGATTCAGAAATAGGCAAAACCATGGACATACTGAAAAAAAGCGGATTGCTAGATGATAGCACTGTAATAATAACGAGCGACCATGGACAGGGCTTTATGGAACATGGACAAATGTTTCATAACATACACCCGTACAACGAGGTCATACATGTGCCGCTCATTATTGCCGATTTTGAATCCGGAAAGCAGATAAACTGCAAGCAGAGGATAGAAAACCCATTCAGCATTATGAACCTTAACCAGATGATAGCCGGTAAATTTGATCAGAATCACGCTCCGCTCGTATGCGACCACGTTGGCATAACCGAAGTGTGGGACTCGTACCTATTAAACAAAATAAAAGGAAGGTCAAAATCCGCTAAGGACATATTGAAAAAAAAGAAGGAGCTAGACATGCAAGCCACTGCGATAATTGGCAAAAGGTACAAACTAATGCATTTTTACGGACTAAGAAAAGATGAGCTCTATGACATCACGGCAGACCCTTATGAAACGCACGACATAATAGACAGCAAGAGGGATATTGCACACTCACTTCTTGCATACAATAACATTTTGTAGGATTTATACGCCCTTAATTATGTCATATATGGTTATTATGCCAATTGCCTTGCCGTTTTCCACGATAATGACTGCTCCTGAAGATTCCAGAAGGGGTCTGAGAAGCGATACGGACATGTCCTTGGTTATCTGCGGGAGCGGGCCCTTCATTATGGAAAGAATCTGTCTTCTTTTCGCAGCTTCCGGATTCTGCGATAGTATGCCAAGCAAATCCCTCTGGTACACGGTACCTATTACACGCATGTTATTATCCAGCACAGGAAGCTGTGGAAAATCATAATGTTTGAATTTTTCTATCGTATGGGATATTTTTTCGTAAGGCTTGGCATAAACTATTCTCTTATGCATTATGCTCTTTGATTTCTTTTCCAGATGATCAGACCCTGGTTTTGCATTGCAGCTCCTAAGTGCTTCCATAACGCGGAATACGGTTGCATAGCTTGGGTTCAATGCGCTTATATCGCGTTCTAGCCGTGCAATAGTACTCTGACTTAGACCACACACGGTGGCAAGCTCCTGCTGGCTCAATCCACACGCACTTCTTAAGCTGCGTATGTCCGAGGATATTTCTTCGGGGCTTGGAATCTCATTAGCCATAATCTCATATTATTAACAATAATTTTATGCGTATTAATAATAGCTATATATTTATAAACATGCAGTGAGAATGTTTTGTAATACAATGTGGATTACTATGAGAAATATATCGGTAAATGCACTTGGATCACTGCCTGTTTCTGATCAGCAGATAGAATACGTAGAACGAAAGGGAATAGGCCACCCGGACAGCCTTATAGACGGAATAGTAGATGCAACAAGCCACGCATTATGCAGGGAATATATCAAAAAATGCGATAACAGCATACTGCACCATAACGTTGATAAGGGACTGATAATAGGAGGGGCATCGAAAGCAACATTTGGAACTGGTAAAATAACAAAGAAGATAGAGGTAATAATTACTGGAAGAGCCACAGACAGATACAATAAAACCAGAATTGATGTCAATGACATAGCTAAAGAGGTTGCTATAGACTATTTGAAGAAAAACACCAGGTTCCTTGATGTCAAAAACGAGGTCACATTTGTATCTAAGATAGCTAAGGGAAGCTCTGACCTTACCGATATTTTCGTAAGGAAGGGCGGGGCCAAGGCTCCGCTTGCAAATGACACTTCATTCGGTCTGGGATTTGCACCTTTCACTGACACCGAGAAACTTGTACTTGAAACTGAAAGATACCTTAATAGCAAAAGATACAAGAGCGCAATGCCTTCAGTTGGCGAAGACATAAAGGTAATGGGATTGAGGGACGGCAAGGATATAACGCTTACAATAGCTATTGCATTCGTAGCAAAACTTGTGAAAAACATGGACAAATACATAAGCTACAAGGAGCGCGTGCGCCACGATGTGATCAAGTTTGCAGAAAAACTTTCAGGAAAGGAAGTGAAAGTACACATAAATGCGGCAGATCCGGAAGACAGCGATGCCGTATATCTCACAAAGTCGGGACTGAGCTGCGAAGCCGGGGATGATGGATCAGTGGGCAGGGGCAACCGGGTAAATGGGCTTATTACCCCATTCAGGCCTATGAGCCTCGAAGCGGCAGCAGGAAAGAATCCTGTAAACCATATAGGCAAGATATATAACATACTAGCTACTGAAATAGCAAATGATATAGTAAGGGAATATCAAGGCATAAAAGTCTGCAATGTGGCAATACTTTCACAGATAGGCAAAAGAATAGACAATCCACTCAACCTGAACATAGAACTGTCGACCGAAAGAGGCGTGAATTTTGACAGTCTTAGGTCAAAGGCAGCATATGTAGCTGACAGAAGGCTTGAGGACATATCTGACTTCACTGTTGACATATCCCTGGGAAAATACAAAACTTTTTGATTTGATTGATGGTGTATTATTTGTCAGATAATAAACAGCTCATATTTGTCATAGGGGACTATGGCAAGGGAGACCTAGCTTTTGCAGAAGTAACGCAGATGATATTGGGCTTTTCGAAGGATCCGCATATAATTACCATCCCAGTACAGCAATTCAATACTGACGAGGCAGGATTCTGTGCGCTGCAAATTGCTATAAATCATGAGAAGCAGGTTGCGGGAAATAGTGACAATGCGCCTAAGATTTATATATTTATGAATGTTGCACCAAGAAAGGACAGCTCTGATGCAAGAAACGATAATGCAGGAGAACCGCTCATGTATGCAAAACTTAAAAGCGGCCTGGAGATAATAGGCGTATTTTCAGGTTTTTCATTTTCTTATATTAAGCCGATGATTGAAAAATTTGGTGTGATTAACACAAAAACATCGGGATCGCAATTCAGATCAAGGGATTATTTCCCTGAAGAGTTAGGAAGGATAATGAATGGCGACTACAGCAATGTTACCGGAGAATATGCCATCTCCAATATACCAGATCCCGGAACTTACAAAATTTTATATGTGGATGGATATGGAAACATTAAGCTCTCTGTAACAGAATCCGAGATGGAGAAGATGTTTGCGCTGCGCGGCACAAGGAATGGCAACAACAATGAAAGCTTAAAAATATCTGTATCGATCAGTGGAACAACTAAAAACGTGACATATTCTCAGAATGGAATGTTCAGTGTTCCTGAATCTGGCAGCATAATTTGCATGTCACCCGGATCGTCAGGAGTAGAGGGTAACAGATTCATTGAAATTAGTATACGCTGTGGGAATGCAGCAAAGGAATTTGGCTTTCCCAAGGCAGGCGAGGAAGTTTCAGTCAAGAAGAGCACTGTAGATTATATTAAGCGCATACGCTGATTGCAGCCAAACTACTGTTACCGCCTACTTAAGATCATTTCACGCAGATGAATTATGCGCCTCCTTAATGCAATAATCAATATGCCAGCAGCAATTGCAATGGCGCCTATGTATATAAGCGATGTGCTGCCATCACAAGCGCAAATTTGGCCCGAATTTACAGGAATCGCAGGACAATTGCATATGGAGGTATAGGATTGTATGATACTTACTGAGACTGAAAGGATTCCGGCAAACATCCAGCCGGCTCCTGCAAAAATTATTCCCTTCTCAACCTTCTCCATATTCACACGCCTGAAGAATTCAATAATGCGTGATTACCCGGAGATTGACATTTCTATCTTCATTGTATCGGGCACAGGTATCCTCATTACTTGCCTGAGCGCCTGGTCGCTTCCGTCTATTTCGACAAGCCACTTATGTATCCTCATTTCCCAATGTTCATAGGTATGGGATCCGTCTCCGCAAGGAGTCTTCCTTGTAGTTATCTTAAGACGCCTTGTAGGAAATGGTATGGGTCCGCGGGACTTTATATTCAGGGTCTTTGCAATTTCTATTATCTGCTTGGATATGCTCGTTGCATCATTCACATTTCTGCTTATTATCTTTATCTTGGCTACAGGCAAAGAATCACGCGTATCATTGTTTCTTTACGACGTCCAGTACTACTCCTGCCGCAACTGTTTGACCCATGTCTCTTATTGCAAATCTGCCAAGCTGTGGAAAATCACTGTACTTCTCTATTACTACGGCCTTTGTAGGCTTTACCTTTACGATTGCTACATCCCCATTCTTTATGAATTCGGGATTTTTCTGCATTGTTTGGCCGGTCTTAGGATCCTTCTTTTCTACTAATTCAGATATGGTAGCCGCAAGCTGTGCAGTATGTATGTGGAATACTGGCGTATATCCGGCAGCTATTGCTGTCGGATGGTTGATAACCACGATCTGAGCAGTGAATTCCGACACTACTGTCGGTGGATTTGACACTGGACCTACAACGTCGCCTTTCTTTACATCTTTTTTGTCCACTCCTTTTATGTTGAACCCGACATTGTCACCAGGCTCTGCCTTCTGAAGCTGCTGGTGGTGCATCTCTATGGATTTTACTTCGGCTTTTGCTCCTGAAGGCATTATTATTATTTGATCGCCAGGTTTCATCACTCCGGTTTCAACTCTCCCTACAGGAACAGTTCCGAATCCTGCAATGCTGTATGCGTCCTGTACAGGCAGCCTGAGAGGCTTGTCTGTAGGTTTTTTCGGAAGCTGGAGGGTGTCGAGGGATTCGAGCAGTGTAGGACCGCTATACCATGAAAGCTTATCCGACTTAGTTGCAGTATTTACGCCCTCTAACGCGGAATACGGAACAAAAAGTACTTTTGAAACATCATATCCAACGGTCTTGAGAAGTTCAGATACCTTGTTTTTGGCGTCATCGAACTTCGCCCTGTCGTAGCCTGCGGCATCTATCTTGTTTATGCCAACTATAAGCTGGGTTATGCCAAGAACTCTTGCAAGATATGCATGCTCCCTTGTCTGAGACTGCACTCCATCAGGGCATGATACTACAAGAACCGCTGCATCAGCCTGGCTTGCACCTGTGATCATGTTCTTTACGAAATCCCTGTGTCCAGGAGCATCTATTATGGTAAAATAATATTTAGGGGTCTGGAAGTCGCGGTGCATTATGTCTATAGTGATTCCTCTTTCCCTCTCTTCCTTGAGCTGATCCATTACGAATGCAAATTCGAACGTAGGTCTGTTGTACTTTGCTACCTCGTCCTTAAGCTTCTTCATGTCCTGTTCAGATACTGCCTTTGTATCAAAGAGCAGCCTTCCTACCGTAGTAGACTTACCGTGGTCTATGTGTCCTATGAAGATCAAATTCATGTGTGGTTTTTCTGACATTTAATTCACCAAATATAATATCTTTACAATCTCGGCTCGGCCAACGTAGGCAAAGCACTCCAGCAAATAGCATTTGCCGATGATAAACGCTATAACTATTGTGGGAAAGTTATTTAAATCTTTGGGAATGAAGACCCATCCATATTAGCAAAGTAAACTGCCCTTTGCATGATGACTTCCTGAATCCCGTAACTCCTAAAAAGGAGCGATAGGATTTAAAATCTTGGTACAAAAACAGTATTATGCCATTCAAGAAGAGAACAGAAATGAGGCAGTTTTATTACACAGTTGAAAGGTTCGGAGTGTTTAGCGTATTGGGAGAGATGAAAGAAGGGGATATTAAGTCCGAAAATGCTGAAAAAGCGCTTGACTTTATAGTAAATGGCATCAGGCGGAATAAGAAAGCTGTTGTAAAGGTGGAGATTTATAGTGATGATCGTTTCAAGAAACTGGTTGCGCAATGGAAGTCACCTAAATGGGTCATTGCGGAATCGATCATCAAGGGGGACGACCTCAGCAGTATATCATACATAAAAAGAGCAAAATATGGGAGCCTGATTATTGCGCGTGAACTGAAGGATATGTTAAGGAACAAGGATTAGACATCAGCCGAACCTGAAGGAGCATTTGCAAATGCAGATTCATATCTTCATCAATGGGTCTTCTTAAATACGAAAAGCCTGAATCTCTTATCTATTTCCCCGCTATATTTTAAGACAAGTGTTATTGAAAACAAAACGGCTATTACCGCGACAAGAGCGAAATCGAGATAGTCGCTTAACATCAATAACGGCTCTGAGAATGAAACATTCTTTATTACCAAATAGGTTGATCCTGCAATGAGCATGTCGGCTCCTACGGATATGTACGCTATCTTTTCCAATGTCTTTTTTAACCTATACAATTTCCTAACAGTACCGTAATACATTCCGATCGCCTCTTATAACTTAAATGAAAACGTTTTTAAATATTATACAATATTTTGGCGCATCGGAAGTTTTTATTCGGTTCTCTGGATATGTCATTTTATTTTCAGAAAAAAGATATTACAATGTATAAGTATCTGCAAGATTAGGATGATGCGCGTTGAACTTGTCCTTTATTGCAGCCTGCAGCTCCTTCGATTTCGTGGGCTCGCCGTGGACAATGAAAACATTTTTTAGGCCGATTACCTTTCCCATAAATGACAGGATCTGCTGCCTGTCTGCATGAGCAGATAGATGGTACTTCTCTATGCTCATGTTTACATCTACTTTCTTGGTTCCGATCACTATTTTTTTTGCGCCATCAGAAATAGCCCTGCCCAATGTGCCCTCGGCCTGATAACCAACCATTATGAGCTTGTTTTCACTGCGTGAGGCCATGCGTTCCAGATAACTGAGCACCGGACCTCCGGTAAGCATGCCGCTCGTTGTAACTATCACTGACGGTTCATCCCCGGACATCACCTTGTTTCTCTGCTGGCGCGTAGTGACGTTGAAGAAGTTTTCGCTCTTGAACGGATCATCGTCATTCATGAGTATCCTTTTCTGGAGCTCGTCTCTGCAATATATGACATTATGCCGATGGATGCGCATTGCCTTGCCTATCATTCCGTCCATGTATATCTTGATCTTTGGCATCAAGCCGGATTTTATGTAATCATCAAGCACCAGCATTACTTCCTGCGCCCTGCCCACCCCAAAACTTGGTATTATCACATTGCCGCCGCGATTGATTGTTTCCTTTATGCTCAGAACCATTGCGTCGGTGACTTTCTTCTCTGATTGGAACACGTCATTGTTTCCAGCGTACGTGGATTCCGTTATAAGAGTATCGGCAGCAATGTTATCCGTCTGTGCAGGATCAAGGAGTTTCGTGGTGCGCATATTGAAATCTCCAGTGTAGAGCAGGCTGTTCTTGCCATCGCTTAAGCGTATCATTGCGCTTCCAAGAATATGGCCGGCGGGAAACAACTTGACGGTAAGATCCTTTATTCTGAATTCTTCCCCGTACTCAACTAGCTTGTGGTGTTTCTGCATCTTTGACAGCCCGTCCTTGGAGACGCCTTTGGGATTGGAAATCCTTATGTAATCGCTAACAAGTACATTTGTCAATTCGAACGTGGGCTTTGTGGTGTATGTAAAGCCCCTGTATCCGTTGGAGTATATGTGTGGCAGGAAACCGCTGTGGTCGAGATGAGCATGGCTTATTACAATGCCATCGAGCTCAGCGACCTGTTGGTCAGTTATCAGAGGATACTCTACATCCTTTCCAAGCTTTATGCCAGCGTCGAGTATTATCTTTGCTTCTTTGCTTTCCACCATTATGCAGCTGCGCCCAACCTCATTGGCAGCACCATAAAACGTAAGCTTCAATTCAGCACCGATTCATCGCCATAATTATTGCCGGATGTTTCCCTTGTGTCCTTCATTACCGCAATGTCGGCAAGGCTTATTTCCGTGTGTTGCGGCTGCTCCCTGTGCTTCTTTTCCTGCTTAGGCCTTTTCCTTGACTCCCCGGTAAGCGATCTTAGTTCCGAATACAGCAAATCAAGCTTCTTGTCAGATTCGTTTATCTTCACTTCGCAGTCCGATATCTTCTTTTCCAAGTCAGCTATATCCTTGTCTATGAATTCAAGCTTCTTCCTGAGCCTGAAGCTCTTTATTGCCTTCTCAAGCTCTATATCTATCTCATTCTTTTTCCTTATCAGATCCTTCTCCGCATCAAGAGTGAACGCTTCAGTGGCAATCCTGAACTCTATCTGCTCCTTCTTCCTCCTAAGAAACCCTATATTCTTGGTATTTGATTTGCTGATTTCAGAAAGATGTGAAAATGCGGCTTTATCGGCGATTTTATACGCAAGCTTATTCCTTGCGAATTTTATGTCCTTTATTATGTTTGACCTGCCGTTCTTCTCATCCTCTATCTTCTTCTTTATCCCTGCTATTTCACTGCCTGCAGCAGTGATATCTGCTTTATTGGCATCATGCCCCTGGCTTGGCAGATGCTTATGCGCAGCATCACCTTGGATCTCTGCATTTTTATTTTGGATTTGAGGGGACAGGGCATTTGCCTCACCATGCGTAGTTGAATCCTTATTATCGCTCAGTAAATCGCCTTACTTGACAAGACTCGTTTGTAAACATCAATTAACTTTTCAGCCACCTTTTCCTTGGAATATTCGGCAGCCACACTTATAGCATTCTGTTTATAACGTCCAGTATTATTTAAAACCTTTTCTATTTTTCTTGCACAGTCGGTATAATCCCCGGGCCTGAATTTTTCGCCGTTAGACCCGTTGCTTATCAAGTTTTTTATGGCAAGATAATCTGCACCTACAACTGGCTTTCCTGACGCCATGGCCTCAAGCAGGACGATGCCCTGAGTTTCAAATGTGGATGGCAAGCAAAATACATCTGCTGCAGCATAAACCTTAGGGAGCATCTTCTGATCCACAAAGCCCAAGAATCGCGTATTTCCAATTATACCCAACTTGGTTGCAAGGATTTTATAATGATGTTCAGCAGGACCTGTACCACCTATAACAAGCCTTATGCCACTGTCCTTTTTCATCAATATCCTTGCAGCACGCAACAACACCTCTATGTTCTTCTCCCTGCTGAGCCTTCCCTGATACAGGATAATCTTTTCGGAGCTGCCAAACCCTATCGCTTCCCTGAAGCCCATACCGCTTACCTTAGGATTGAATACCTTTGTATCTATGCAATTTGGTATTGTGCTGATGTTCTTTATTCCAAGCTTCATTAGCATATTGCATACGGATGGGCTGGGAACTATGACCGCGTCGCTGTTCTTATAGAAAAACTCTATGTAGCGCTTCATTGATGACTTGGCTAATTTTCTGATATGCTTGTTCTTTGGATAGTAGGTATTTACTATGCGCTCGTTAGTTACCAATGTATGAAATGAGCTCACAAACGGCTTCCTGAGCATCCGTGCAGACAAAAAACCGGCAAATCCCATGACCATCGGAGTCTGTGCATGTATTATATCTATCCCAAGCTCATTTATCTTCAATACGGAATTGAATGGAAATAAAGCTATGTTGTACTGCGGATACGGCTTGAACTTTAGCCCTGAATAGAGAAAGGTATTTTTGTCTGCTGTTTTAGCGTGTTTCTGCACAGAGCTTGCAAAAATGTATACAGTATGCCCCCTACGGCTGAGTTCGTCCCTGAAAGTGAGTATGGAGGAAACAACACCATCGACACCTGGAAGGTATGCGTCAGTATAAAAAGCGATTTTCATGCGCTCCATGAATTACACTACAGTTTCACTGCCTCTCCGCCAGCCTGCTTTATTTTTTCCACTGCTTTCTTTGAAAAGGCGGTTGCTTTTATCCTGATTGGTGAATTTAATGATCCGTTGCTAAGTATCTTGTATCCCGAAAATTCCACTTCCTGCTTCCCGCTTGCAATCCTTGATACAGAATCCAATCCAAGAACATCCAGCTTCTTGCTATTCCACGGCGAAAATCCTTTTTTTCTGATCCGTTCAGGCTCATACTTTACAAGTCGCGTAAACTTGTGTTTTTTGCCTGCTCTGCCGACTCCACCTCTGCTGCCAGAGCCTCTTCTGTTTTTTATATTTCCGGCTCCCCAGCTCCTGGATCCCAGGAACTTTCTGCTCTTACTTCGGTTCCTAATTACCATACAATCATACCATTCTTGACAGAAGCTCGTTTATCTTTTCACCGCGGTATCCGAGCGCACCGCCATCTGAAAACCCCTGTTTAGTCCCTTCGTATCCGTGTTTCGGCGGCTTTAAGCGAATAGGGACCTCCAATACATCCCTCGCTTTCTTTTTGCCGGAAAGAACCATATTGACATCGTCACCACTCGATTTCGACCCTTTTCTGCTAAGAACCTTCTCAAGGGCGTCGCGATTTATCTCTCCGTAGGTTATGAAATCATTGCACTTTTTAATCATTCCGATATTAGACTTTGTACCGAATATCAACGAGAGGCTATTGACGCGATTAAGATTCAATCTGTCAAGCGTCTCATTTATAGACCGCCTTACACCTATCCGTCCGCGCACCCTTATAATTGCAATGAGCTTATCTTCAAGATTAACCTTCATAAAATATCCTTTTGAATTTATTATTAACTGATATAATTTTAATACCTATGCTGCATTTCCTTTGCTGATCTTTTAATGTATTATATTTAATAGATAGGGGTTTTAAAGCTTAATCAGAAGTAATTATATTCAAATAAAAGAGGATTTCATGAACAAATTGCTCATATGCTTTCTAGTGATGTGCCTTGCGTCTGCGGACATTTTTGCTTCAATGAACGTATCCTACCTGAATACCACAGTGATACTGAACAGCAGCACTTCAGGAAGAGTCGTAGAGACAGTGCTGGTAAACATAACAAATAACTCGATATCGCAATATGAACAGTACAGGCAGTCCCTGAACCTTACCTTAGGTGATTGGGGCAAGGTGCTTAGAACAAACTTGCTGATACAGCACATATTCAACCCAAATTCCAATGTATCCGAATTCGAATTCATTCCGGGTCCAATCATAAACAGATTCTACAACGGAAACGGACAGGCACTCCTTACAATGAGTTACATAGCGCACAATATCACAACAGTGGAGAATACAGGGCCAAGAACATTCCAGTATCAGTTTGTGGCCGAAGCCCTTAATTTTCAGCATACACAGAACGGCGAATCGCTGCCTGAAAATGCAAGGCTTAATATAATAATACCAAAAGGCACGCAAGCAAATTCAGTGTATCCCGCACCGGATTACCCATATCCTCGCTATATAGGGAATTACAAAAATGTGACATCGTTCACGTGGGATGAGGGAGAACCACTGCAGACTTTTTCATTCTCTTACATATACACCGAATCGCTTCAGGACGAAGTAACAAACTATTTTTCAAATGCTTACACGAATTATACGCACCAGATATACCTGTTTTTAATAGTCCTTTTTAGCATACTCGCTGTTTACATATACGTTAAAGTGTTTGTATAGTGGTACAGGATGCACAAATATGAATTGCTTATACTGAAATCCGTTCGTGGAGCCGGAAAGCAGGAATTATCCCGTCTCATGGAATCCGTAGGACTTGGCAAGGACGAAACGCTCTGGGCTCTGGAAAACCTGAAAAAACAGGGATTCGTAGAAATAGAATATGTGGACAGCAAGTATTTTGCATTGAGTGATGAAGGCAGAAGATATGCCGAAAACGGCCTGCCTGAAGAGAGACTTGCCAAAAAACTCGGAGAACATAAAATTATGGTCTCAGAATTAAAATCGGATGATGAAAGAATAGGAATGCAATGGCTAAAGGCACGTGGACTGATTGAGATAAAAAATGGTGCAATTAAACTTGTTGATGCAGGAGACGATGCTGGGTCAAAATTGATTAAAGAAGGGGCATTACTAAAGGAAATCCTTTCGGGAAATTATACTGGCAATGAAGACTCCCTAAGCGACTTTATAAAAAGAAAATTAGTGGCTGTAAGGAACATCCATTACATAAAAAGCGTTGCAATAACGGAAGCTGGGGAAAATGCGCTTGGCGGCAAGCATGCAGAAATGACCGATGCCATTGACAGAAACATTATTTCCTCAGAAAGCTGGAAGAACAAGGAATTCAAAACCTATGACGTGAACGTGCCCATTGAAAAGTCGGTGCCTGCGATGAGGCATCCGCTGAAGAGAATTATAGAGCATATAAAGGATGCATACACCAGTATGGGATTCCAGGAAATTTCCGGTCCGGCCGTAGAATCCTCATTTTGGAATTTTGATTCCTTATTCGTGCCGCAGGACCACCCTGCGAGAGATATGCAGGACACATTTTATATATCCAATCCAGAGAAAATTGCGGTCAAAGAAATTGAATACATGAATAGGATAAAAAAAGCGCACAGGAATGCATGGCATACTGCGTGGAAAGAGGACATTGCAAGCCAGATGGTGCTCAGGGCGCATACAACAAGCGTGTCAGCGAGATACGTATATGACATTATGAATGCGATAAGCAAGGGTGCGTACTACGATTTTCCTATAAGGCTGTTTTCAGTGGGGAGGGTTTTCAGAAACGAAGCAATAGACTACAAGCATCTTGCAGACTTGTATCAAATGGACGGACTTATAATAGGCAAAAATCTTACCATGTCAAACCTATTTGATACTCTGAAGAGGATATATGATTCTATGGGAATAAAGATAAATTTCAAGCCATCTTACTTCCCATTCGTAGAACCCGGAGCGGAGTTTTATGCGCAGCTGCCAGGAAGTGACAGCGCAATAGAACTTGGCGGAGCAGGAATGCTAAGGGAAGAAATAACAGGAATGAAGCGCAACAGACTCTCAGCACTTGCATGGGGTGCGGGAATAGAAAGGATATTGCTTGTAAAAGACACAAGCATAAAGAGCCTGCCTGAATTATACAATAACAATATGGGATGGCTTAGAAAACGGAGGTTGATCTGATGCCTGTAATAACTTTCAAAAAAAAATACTTGTATTCTCTGCTTGGCAGCGGAATCGATGACAAAAAGCTTAATGAACAGGTCATTAAGATGGGATTCGAGGTAGAATCATTAAATGAGGATGAAGTGTTGCTGGAGATAACTCCGAATAGGCTTGACCTTATTGATGCAGTAGGTTTTGCAAGATCGATGAAGAATTTCATGCACAAATCCAAAAAATTCAGCTACAGCATAGACAATCCGGAGACTGCAGTGGAAATAACGGTAGACAGTAGCGTCAAGAAGATACGTCCATACATATCAGGCCTCGCCGCGTTCGGAGTTAAACTCACGGAGGATTCAATGCTCAATCTCATAAACTTTTCGGAGAAATTTTGCGAGACTTATGGAAGGGGAAGGAAGAAGATTGCAATAGGCATGCATAACCTTGACAAGATGAAAACGCAGCTGGTATATAAATGCGATCGGGACATGGACTTCGTGCCCCTTGGAGAGACCGCTCCGATGAAATATAGCAAGGTGCTTGAATCAAATGACAAGGGAAAGAAATATTCCAACCTGATAACAAATGGCAAATCATGCTACTATCCTTCACTTTCAGATTCTGAAGGGGCAATAGCATTCATACCGATACTGAATTCTGAGAGGACAAAGCTGACCGAAGACACAAGAAACATGTTTGTGGATATAACTGGAACTTCGGAATATGCAGTAAACAAAGTTGCAGACCTCCTTGCTGCAACGTTCTTTGATATGGGTGCTGATGTGAGGCGCGTGAAGATAAAGTATCCTAACAAGACCATTGATCTTCCTGAGCTTGAAAAAAGGTATATAAACATAAATCTGGCCAAGGCAGAAACGCAGATAGGCGTTGACATAGGATTCAACAATGTAATATCACTTGCCAACAAGATGGGCTATGAAGCTGCATTGATAGGCAATATTATACGCTTCAGGGTGCCGGAATACAGACTTGACGTAATAGGTGAGCAGGATGTCATAGAGGATATAGCAATAGGATATGGATATGACTACATAAATCCTTTGAGCATGTTTTACAGCCAACAGGGAGGGGTTGAAGGGCAGACTATTCTCAACAGAAGGGCTGCAGAAGCAATGATAGGGATGGGATTCAGCGAAACTGCAAGCTCATATCTGACCAATGAGGAATATAATTTTGACAAAGCAAGACTCAGAAGGGACAGAAGCGCAATCACAATGAAAAATCCCAAGACAGAGACAGTAACTATAATGAGGACATGGATATTGCCATCATTATTCAAATCGCTTGGCATGTCCGCACATGAAAGCATGCCGCAGCGCATTTTCGAAGTTGACATGGCATTCAGTGTAAAAGAAGGCATGCCTGCGGAATCTTACCGCATTGGAGCAGTATCGATAGACCCAAAATCAAATTTCAATGAAGCAAAATCGTATGTTGAAGGTTTTCTGGATGCCATAGGGATCGAGCATTCGATTTCAAGTTATGAACACAAAAGTTTCATAGATGGGAGATGCGCCGAAATAAGAGTAAATGGGAAGCATATCGGATTTTTCGGTGAAATACATCCAGAGGTGCTTAAGAACTTTGGAATAGAAGAACCCGGAATAGCGTTTGAGATGGATCTTTCATTTAAATGACGACTATGCAGAATTTGTGCGGTATGCAACTACGTATGCAACCTCATCCTCATTCAGACTGTATCTTTTTTCCATGAATTCGAGCACTTTGTCCTTGCCATAAAGCATAATCGCATTCTTGATCATTAAAGACATCAATTGAATGTGCTGATTAAGAACGGTCTTCTTGCTTGCATGAAACTGGATTGAAAGCTTTTGCGCTATTGAAGCCATGGCATCCCTATCCTTCTTTGTGGCGCTCATTCTCCTTATCCTAGATGGAAAATCATACTGATTGAGCATGCTCACATTCCCATTGCTAGCTAATGCCACCCCAGAAGACGTAAGCACACTTGCGTACCTAAGGTAACCGTAATAGCTCTTCCTCGAAGCCTTCTCATTGAACATGCTTGCACGCGAAAGAACGTCATATGCCTGAAATATCGAACTTTTAGAAGAATATTTGTTTGGTATGTTCTGCGCAACCCAATTCATCACCATGTCAAGCTCTACATCGCTTGACATCATTGCGTTCCTTGCAACGTCGAAGTTTGAGGAAAGGAATATCCTGTCGAGCACCTTGAATATTTCAGACTTCCTATCGCGCGTACCAAGGCACTCCATTAGATCTAAAGATGCACCTAACATGATTTCTAAGTCATTTATTGCGCCACGTATGTCGCCGTTGGAGCGTTTTGCTATTTCAGCAACTATTTCTCCGGATATTTCCTTTTTCTCCTTTGATACTAAATTATGTAAAAGGGCTGCAATGTCATCAGAAGATGGCCTTTTGAATTCTACCTTGTCTGTGACATTACGCAAAAAGCTTACCTTCCTGCTCCAATAATCGTTTGCTATAAATACAATTGGGTGCCGGGATTCGCGTATGAGCTTTGATATTACAGGTTCGCATCCAGAATCAAATTTTGATGAGATCTCATCAATTTCATCGAATAGTATGAGGCTTTTTTTGCTGAAGAGCCCCCGTGATGTGCTGAGCGGCAGAAGGCTTCTTCGCAGAGTTTCAGAATCCCTATAATCGCTTGCACTTAGCTCAACAAGATCCAATCCATTAATGTTCGCGATTGCATGTGCAGCTGTAGTCTTTCCTATACCAGAAGGACCGTATATGATTATCGGCCTTACATGCTTGCCGCCAAGCGCATCTGACCCAAACTCAAGCAGTCTGTTCTTTACCTGGTTGCCGCAGAGAAGGCCGTTTATTGTATAAGGGGCATATTTTTCGCATAGAGACATGGTCGCACCGATAATGCATAAGCACATGCATGATAAGTAATATATTTATGCAGCTACTAACTAATAAAATCTTATGCTCCGATAATCTAGTCCGGTCAAGGATGCAGCCCTCTCACGGCTGAAACCCGGGTTCAAATCCCGGTCGGAGCAGTATTTTTTTGGGGTTATATATAAGATTTCGATTCTGGACACTTTTTCCATAGAATTGAAACGAGTTAGTGGCGCCTGAACTGGATTTTATATACTGATATAACCCTATTATTTTGTGGTAACGTAGATGACTTCTAATCTAGGTAGAGGTATAAAGATTGTATTTACAACTACCCCTAGTCTTAACGAATCGGGTCAGGTTATAGTTAGACGAACCATATATGATGATAAAAAAGTTTTTGGAAAATATTTTGAAGACGTATACGTTACTGCATCTAATGATAGAATAATAGTATTTTGCACTGATCCTAAATTTTACGTTGATTCTTCTGATCCCGAGAAGACCTACAATCAGATATTCTACAAAATTATAGAACGAATTAGTGATATATCGAGTAAGGTGCTATTAAAAAGTGTAAATTTAAGCGAGTTTTATCTTTTATATCAAACTAAACCTCAAGAAGAATTGGATAAATATATGCCTCTTATAAAGCTTAGAACAATTTGGGCATTTATCTTCTTAAGGAGTCTATTAGTCCTTGATTCAAACAGGCATAAAGGAGCAAATTTAACTATAAGAGATCAAGAAAAATTCAAAGAACTATCAAAAAAGATGAAATTAGAAAAGGACTTCTTAAACATAAATCAATCAAATATCTGGCACATACATCAAAATTTAGATATAATAGGAAAAAATGCAGA
>JAJZLN010000023.1 GCA_021803425.1 Microcaldota archaeon
ACATTTCCTCCAATTCGCAGCTCTCGCGCATAGACGTCAATGTGAGCTATCCATGCAGCCTCCCATCGAACTCCGTGGCTCCTTACATGTTCGTGGACGGCGCATGGCAGAAGCTGGCTAATTATACTGTAAATCCATCCACATGCACCGTCGAGGTCCCTTCAGCGCACGCAGGCCTGATAGCGGTCCTTTCATCAGCTTCCAAGCCAATCTCCCTTTCAACAATACTTCTGGCAGTAATCGCGGCGATGGCAATCGCATTCATAGCATACATTATCCATCTTAAAAAATTGCGCTCCAAACCATACAAATAATTGCCGGCCGCAAAGCTTTCAATAAATGCAATCTGCAATAGTGTATTTCTCTGCATTTTTATGCAAAATTCAGTTAATCTTTTAGCATTATAGCTTGGCCGTTCAAAAACCAAAATTTACCTGAAACTTTCAACTTTCATTATTTTCTGAACCTTTTTCTGCGCTCCGATGCTTTGTAATTCTTTTTAGGCATGCCCTGCCTTAAAGGTTTTCAAGTTTTATAGATT
This sequence comes from Microcaldota archaeon, assembly GCA_021803425.1. Classification (GTDB taxonomy): domain Archaea; phylum Micrarchaeota; class Micrarchaeia; order Micrarchaeales; family CABMGC01; genus JAJZNA01. The sequence continues at coordinate 542 of JAJZLN010000023.1, forward strand.
CCCCTACAATCGGTGCGCGTGCATCAAAGCCCTCCAATTTAAGGTCTTCGGCAAGCAATTTGGTATTCTCCTGGCTTCCGTGAACGCATATTACTGTTTCAGGGCAGCTCTCCTTCACATACCTGTGAAGCTCGGTCTTGCCTGCGTGCGCTGAAAAATCATATACTGAATAAGGCGTTTTAACTCTGTACTCCCTTCCATCTATGTCAAGTTGCTTGCCGTTTACAAGCTTGTGACCGTTCGTATTTTCTACCTGATATCCTGTGATGAATATCTTGGAGTTCCTGTTCAGCCTTGTTATATAGTTGAGTACAGGCCCCCCATTAAGCATTCCGGATGTTGTGAGTATTATGCTTCCTCCCTCAAGCGCCTTGGCTCTGTTCCTCGGGCTTTCGACCCATTCAACCTTGTCTATGGCGGTCCGGAGCATATTGTTGTTCTTTACGTACTCTGGATAGCCTTCCACAATTTCGGTTGCGGCCCTTGCCATCCCATCGATGAAAGTTCTGTCTATCAATCCATACTTGTTCATCAACGCCAGCATCTCCTGCGATCTTCCCACCGCAAAGACAGGTATGAGGGCAACACCGTTGTTGTCCACAACTTCCCGCACCTCGTTTACCATCCGTTCCATGTATTCATCCCTATTCGGATGGTCGGATCCGGCATAAGTCGATTCCAGTATCAAGATATCGCTTTTCACTATCTCGGCTCCGCCTTCAAGAAGCTGTGGCTCTATCTTAAAATCCCCGGTGTAAACCAATTTCCTCCCGTTCTTGTATTTCTCCACAAGAGTCACCGCGCTGCCGCATATATGGCCTGCATCATACATCGATATGTTGTATTCGCCGAATTCATAGCGTTTTCCATAAGCGCATGGTGTGTATGTCTGCATCATTGTGGAAAGTTGGTTTTTGTGGAAATGCGGATGCTCGTGGTTTTTCCTGTGTATCTTTATAGAATCTTCAATCAAGAGCTCTGCAAGCTGCATTGTAGGCGCCGTGGCGAATGTTTCAGGCAGTCCCTGTTGGTATATATGCGGTGAAAAGCCGCTGTGGTCAAGATGGGCATGGCTTATTATGCACGCATCTACTTTATCGGTATTGCGCGGATATTCCGTATGCCCATCTATCTTTATGCCGTAATCAAGGAGAATATTCTTTGAATCCTTTACAAGTATGCCCGACCTCCCAACTTCTCCGGCCCCACCAAGAAATTCTATCTCCAAAAAAACACACTAGATTTGCAATATCTTTTGTAACCAAGAGATTTTAATTATTGCTATGCAATAAAGTATTGGTAACATGGCAGACGAAGTCACCTTCATAGATCTTGCATGCCTCCTGAAGATAGCTCCAGACACTACATTGGAAAAGCTCGGAAGCACAATTAATTCCAGCATATTCGACGCATCTAACATAGCCGGAGGACTCAAGCAGAAGGGACTTATAGATTTCACCGCATATTATCCCGGGCCGAATACCATAGCAGTCACTGATGTCGGCAAGTCGCTAATTGCAGAAGCAAACTCGAAAACAACAGAGCCTTTCGACGAGCTGGATCATGAAATTCTCTTTCAGCTGTCCGGAGGGAAGCGCATTGCTCCGGAACTTCAGAACACCCTTAATCTAAGGCCAAAGGATCTCACGCTAAGGCTGTACAAGCTAGATAAGCTCGGATTCATAACATACGAGCTCAAGAACGGCAATGCCGAGATAATGCTCACCGAATCGGGATTTCTTAAATCGAAGGCCCCAAGCGCATCCAAGCCGCCGCAGGAAGCAACCCAGCAAGCCCAGCAGCCAAGTGCAACAGAAACCGCCCAAATCCAGGAGTCCAGCCAGAATCATGAGCAGCTTCAACTGAATCCTGGAAAGCGCAACAAGGGTACCGCAGCCGCCATCATAATACTTTTGGTAATAATAGCAGTAGTTGCAATTCATTTTCTGTATCCATGAGGTGTTTTAATGCCGCTTATTGATTATTTCAAAGGCAAGCAAATGCTTGACAGGTACGGCATAAAGAGCGTAGAAAGCAGATACGTATCCTCCTCTGAAGAGGCAGTCCGCTTTGCAGGAAACGAGCCGATAACGCTTAAGTTAATATCTGACAAGGCGCTTCACAAATCGAAGTCAGGTCTAGTGAAGCTCAACTTAAAAGGCAGTGAAATAAAAAATGCGTTTGGGGAGCTCAGTGCAAAAAGCGCAAAGCTCAGACCATATAAGATAATAGCACAGAAGATGGCAAGGCCCGGAATCGAGATAATAATCGGAGGCCGGACCGATCCACAATTCGGCAAGTTGGTGCTGCTGGGACTCGGCGGGATCTATGTCGAAGTCTTCAAGGATTTTGCATTAAGGGTATGCCCTATAACAAGATATGACGCAGAGAATATGATATCACAGCTAAAATCGAAGAATGTAATAACCTTCAACGGGAAGGATACAGAAATGATAGCCGATCTTTTAGTGAGCATATCTGAATTGCTGAACGAGAACCATAATATAAGCGAATTGGACCTCAATCCCATCATAGTCAGGGAAGGGTCCTATGAAGCTGTCGATATAAGGATACTTACCAAATGATTTCATGAAAAAACAAAACCTGAAATTCATGCTTAAACCCGAATCGGTCGTGATAATAGGCGCTTCAAGGGATCCTGACAAGGTGGGCCACGTGATACTGCAGAATTATGTCAATTCAGGATACTCAGGAAGGCTATACGCTGTAAACAAGAGCGGCGAGGAGATAATGAATTTCAAGTCCTATAAGAGCGTGCTTGATATAAAGGACAAGATAGATCTTGCGGTAATTGCGATTCCTGCCCAATTTGTGCCGGAAGCGATGGAGGAATGCGGCAAGGCGCATGTCAAGTCTGTCATAGTTGTGAGCGGCGGTTTCGCGGAGATAGGAAACAATGTCCTTCAGGATAAGTTGGTGCATATAGCAAAAAAATACGACATGCCTACCCTCGGCCCGAATTGCCTTGGCGTTATGGATCCGAGGTCAAGGGTTGACACGTTATTCCTGCCCACATTCAAGCTCAGCAGACCTCAGGTCGGCGGAGTCAGCTTCGTATGCCAGAGCGGCGCAGTAGGCAGCACAATATTAGACCTGATATCAGGAGAGGGGTTTGGACTCTCTAAATTCATATCCTATGGAAATGCTGCAGACGTAGATGAAGTTGACATACTAAATTATCTTGCTGGAGATGACGAAACAAAGGTAGTGATACTTTACATAGAAGGAATAAGGCGCGGCAAGGAGTTCATAGAGGTTGCAAAGAAGATAACAAGGAAAAAACCTGTAATAGTGCTGAAGGCCGGGCGCACATCTGCAGGTGCAAGTGCTGCAATGTCCCATACAGCAGCGCTTGCAGGAAACTACGAAGCGCATGAAGCAGTATTCAGGCAGTACGGATTCACAATAGCCGAAGACATAAGCGATCTGCTCAGCTACGCAAAGATATTCAGCACTGGCAAATATCCAAAGGGCAATAAAGTAGCCATAATAACAAACGGCGGCGGAGCCGGAGTGCTCACTGCTGACGCAATAGGCCTTTCCGACAGTCTGGCGCTTGGAAAGTTCTCCGAAAATAGTTCAATGAAATTAAGGTCGTCAATGCCGCAGCTTGTAAACATACGCAATCCCCTGGATCTTGCCGGAGATGCCGATGGCAAAAGATACGATGATGCGCTTTCGGCAATAAGTTCGGATGAGGGAATAGACATGGTCATAACAATAGCGCTTTTCCAGACTCCCGGAGCAGATTCACGGGTGGCGTCAAAGCTGATAAGCTTCAGCGAGAAGACGCGCAAGCCAATGGTCGTGCTGAGCATAGGAGCAGAGTACACTAAGATGCACAGGATAATGATGGAAAGCGCAGGGCTTCCGGTATACGATTCACCTTCAGCCGCGGTAAGGTCCCTCTCCAAGCTGCTCAAATACTCTGATTACATGGCCAAGCGCTGAATGCAGACAAACAGGACTCAGCAACCGAAGCGTGCCTTCCCGCAAACATCATGTATGGGCACGTACGGGCGTTCTGCGCCCCCCTAATTTCCGCGTGAAATGCGCTTGTTTGAGGATATTGCGGGGGTGGGAGTGGGCAACGTTTATTAATATTATAAAACAAAGGAATGCAGATCAAACATGGATTCTTACAGCTACATTCGGTTCTCGCTCCTTGCCCTTTTCTCGTTCCTGGTATTTTC
>JAJZLN010000022.1 GCA_021803425.1 Microcaldota archaeon
ATGCATTATTCCAACAGGTGCAGATTTTACTGAGGTAATATCCATAACAATCTGATTGCTTTTTATATATGGTGCAATCTGCAGGATCACGTCCTTGAAATTAGCCATCATCACTGATATTATTATAAGGTCTGCACCATTTACGGCGTCTGCATTACTGCGCGCCACCTTAACTGCGTACCGCCCGGAATTGCTTACCCCGCCTGATTTTTTTGCGTCAGATATGATTACACTGCATCCCTGGTCAATGAAGAATCTGGAGAACCATGCACCCATCAATCCCCTTCCACCTATTATTGCAACATTCTTTATGCTAAGCATAAGATTCGAACCTTGCCCTCTTATATGACCCAAGTATCTTCACAAAATCGGACGCACCATAAAGCTGCTTTATAGCATTCCTCATGCCAGCATCATTTATGCCTTTATCGCAGTCCACATAAAAATTATACTCCCAGGCCATTCCAGGTATTGGTCTTGATTGTATAAAAAGCAGGTTTATCTTGTTTCTATAGAAGCAATTGAGCGCCCTGAAAAGGGATCCGGGTTTGTGCTTTGCACTGAAGGCTATGGTGGTTTTATTTCCAGATTTTTGGTGCGCGTCCTTGGATATTATTATGAATCTAGTGTAATTGTGCTTAACTGACTGTATGTTTCTTTCAAGCACCTTCATGCCGTAGGTTTTTGCGGCTATTTCGCTGGCTATGGCAGCCGAATCGCTCCTACGCGACTCTTTCAGCATCTTTACACTCCCAGCAGTATCATAAAAAGGTACAGGCCGCATTCCGTGGCCTTCCAGATATTCTCTGCATTGACCAAGTGCTTGCTGATGAGAATATACATACTTTACATCGCTGAGCTTCATGCCCTTCTGGGCTATCAGGCAGTGTGATATGGGTATTATCTGCTCTGCAGATATGAAGAGATCCGATTTGAGAAGAAGGTCATAGGTCTGCGTTACGGCGCCTTCAAGTGAATTCTCTATAGGTACAACGCCGAGGTCCTGGGTCCCTTCCACAGATTTAAAGAGCTCTGGCAGGAATCCGATGTATTTAAGCCTTGTTTTGGTTTTTGGAAAGTGTTTGAGAGCAGCAAGCTCGCTGTAAGATCCAGGCTCACCATAAACAGATATGCTTTTCATGTAGATTACAAATAATCTGTATTTATTATATGTTTTAATACATTGTCATTTATATAACGATTTGACTGGTTATGGAAACCGCTTCCGGAACGCCCATGAATAGTGGGCCTGCAAGTGGAGGGCTAGGCAATATTTTATGGATGTACTCCACACTTCCTGCAAACATTGCATCGGGACCCCTTTCCACGCTCATAGCACTGTATATACTGAAATTGGGAGGAGGGGTGCTTGAAGTCGCATATGCAATAACACTTGCAAGCGCGATATCCATACCTTCTGTGTTCCTCTGGGGATTCCTTACCGACTTACTTAACAAAAGACGTTTTTTCGTAATTCTGTCATATCTTCTTACTACAATACTGTTCTTCGCATTGTTCCTGTCAAATAGCGTGATAGAGGTAATACTCATATATGCATCAATTTCATTTGTAAGCGGAGCCCAAGCCTCATCCCTGAATCTGCTTGTAATGGAGACTGACACGCATGACAAATGGTCAAAAAATTTCTCGTTCCTACAAATGATATCAGCACTCGGAACTACAATAGGATTTGTGATAGCGTGGATTGTGACAGGATTATCAGATATAGGCACTTTGATACTGATACTTTTCGGATCATCGACATTATCCGTAGTGCTTGCTGCAAAATTGATATCGGAACCCAATATATCGGCAAAGAGAATACGTGTATCAGAAGGCATACATTCATTCGTTCATAGGCTCGTTGTGCTTCCGATGCTTGCCATAAGCATACCTCATCCGGAAAACATAAGGAACATGTTCAAATTTAAGGGACTTGAAAGCGTGAGAAAACATTTCTTCTTTGTATTCTACACGATTTCGTTTATATTCTTCTTCAGCGCTGCGCTATTCAACACCGAATATCCTGTAGGCCTTAAATATGTAAGCTCCAGCAATTCCTTCGTATTCTTCGTAATACTCTTCTCGATGGTATTACAGACAGGGATGTTCTACTTCTATGACACATTTACAAAAGAAAAGAACAAGAACGCAGTATCTGCAGTATTTATTGAGCTGCGAGGCGCAGCATATGTGATAATAGGGATAGTATTCACACTCTTTGCAGGCATTTACTTTGATGCGTTTAACATAATATTTTATGCACTTGCTTCCGGCATTGCTTATGCAATATACTATCCCACATCGTATTCCATTTTCTTTAATATGATTGGCGGCACAAACAAGGGAAGCGCAATAGGCATATACACTGCGGTAATAGGTCTTGGTTCACTTCTTGGTGCAATATCTTCAGGGATAATCGCGATTAAATACAGTTTTGGCATTACATTCATAGCTGCCGGGCTGCTCCTGCTTGGCTGTGGTTATGCATTCAGATCCCTTCCAAAAGCCTGAGAAATAAGCAATTTCAACTGCTAGAGCCAGGAATCTGCATTTGATATATGCATTTTAGATTATTTTGTTACATAATGTTTATGGATGCAGCATGGTAATTATCTATTTCATTGAACTTATAGTTGTAGGGATACTTGCAGGATTCGCAGGATCACTGAGCGGTCTTGGCGGAGGCGTCGTAGTAATCCCATTGCTTACCATATTATTCGGAGTCCCGATAGATTATGCGGCCGGAGCAAGCCTTGTTTCGACCATAGCGACATCAAGCGGTGCCGCAAGCGCATACGTCAAAGAAAGGCTTTCGAATATAAGGATAGGGATGTCGCTTGAGGTTGCAACTACCCTTGGGGCGATAGGCGGCTCAATAATTGCAGCATACATATATTCAAAGAACCTTGACCAATTGATATTCATAATATTCGGCGTTGTTCTGCTTTTTCTTCTGTATCCCACATTCAAGGGATTCCGAGAAAAACATGAAAGACGAATGCACAAGGACTGGTCTACAAAATTTTTCCAGCTGGAAGGAAACTATTATGACAGATCAACAAATAAGAGGGTTTATTATTCAGGATACAGATGGTGGTTCGGCGAGGGCGTCATGGGAATTGCTGGGATAATATCCGGGCTCCTTGGGATAGGATCAGGGACGTTAAAGGTCATAGGAATGGATTGGGGCATGAAGCTTCCGATGAAAGTCACAACTTCAACAAGCAATTTCATGATAGGTGTCACAGCTGCAACAAGTAGCGCAATATACTGGGCATTGGGGTATGTGCAGCCATTTATAGCGGCTCCGATTGTGATAGGTATATTGATAGGATCATACTACGGATCCAAAATGCTGCAAACTATGGCAGGAAAGAGGATAAGACTAATCTTTCTTATGCTTTTGCTTGTTGCAGGACTTGAAATGATATTGCGGGGATTTGGTGTTGCATGATGGAAATGAATGACATAATATCCTACGGATTGAGAATTGGGGTGATTATTAGCTTCCTCCTCCTCGCTTTGGGATCCGTGCTGCTCTTCATAAACGGCGGGGGAGGGGGATATACCATAAAACAGCTTTCTATGACGAACTCTTCAATAAATTCATCGCAGTTTAGCATCAATGGCATAATGCATGGCATTGACATGCTTGATGGAATGGACATAATAATGCTTGGGCTTATAGTCCTTGTAGCTACGCCCATAGTGCGTGTTCTGCTTTCAATAGTAGCATTCGTAGTTGAACGCAATCCGCTATATACAATAATAACGATTATAGTGCTTACAGATCTGATGATAGCCATATTTATAATTCCGAAGTTGATAATACATTAGTGGGCTTTAATTCGGATGTATTGTAATTTTCAATTGGTAATCTGCTATGACTGACAAAAATAACGCGCTTATAAGTGTACCAGTTGCGACTGCGGTGGGCCTTGGTGCCATAATAGGCGCAGGGATATTCGTACTTAGCGGCAGTGCAATATCAATTGCAGGAGCAGATGCGCTGATAGCATTCATAACAGTCGGATTCGTTGCGATACTTGTGGCACTCGAATTGGGAGAACTGGGCGCCATAGTGCCAAATGCGCAGGGAGCCTCGTATTCATATGTATATAAGGCATTTGGAAGCGAACTTGGATTCATAACTGGGATCATATTTTATTTCAGCTCTGCAACTGCAATTTCCGCAATATCACTGGGATTTGGAGCGTATCTGTCAAGCCTTTTGGGCGTGTCATCTGGTTATTCAATATATCTAGCCATACTGTTGATAGCTTTAATTTCGGCACTTAACCTGTTTGGTGTAAAGAAAGCTGCAAACGCGGACTTTGTGCTTGTAATTGTGAAACTGGCGGCGCTATTTATATTCATTTTATTCGCATTGAACTTTGCTTTTGGTATGGGTCATCTCAAAGCTTCTAATTTCAGTGTGGATGCGACGCAATCGGGGCTCGGTCCAATTGCTGCTGCAAGCATAGCCATATTCTTCGCATATTCAGGATTCCAAACAATAAGCACATTGACCTCCAAGATTAAAGGAGGGCCAAATTCCGCTGCACACGCAATACTATTGTCAGTAATACTTAGTCTTGCAGTATATATAGCCGTAGTGATTGCAATGCTGCTGATAGTGCCGGCGTCGGTATTCAAAATTTCGTCTGCAGACCCCATATCTATCGCCCTTTCATTTGCGTCAGCCCCTCAAATCCTAAAGACCATAGTCGACATAGGAGCGCTTGTTGCAACCGCTTCTGCAGCTTTAGCAATGATATTGAGATCTTCCAGAATAGTTTATCAACTAGGAAATGACGGACTCATACCTAAAGTTATAAGCAAGCACAAACCAAAAGCAGAGGTTTCTGCAAACAGCGTGGCGATAACTGCATTAATAGCGATATTGACTCTCTTTTCTGGAAATGTTTACATAATAGCTGCAATATCTGTATTTGGGGTGCTATTCACATACTTGATGTCAAGCTTTTCGCTCATCCACTTCAGAAGAATTGGAAAATCGGGAAGCTTCAAATCCCCATTTTATCCGTATCTGCCTGTGGTTGCAATCGTATTTTTAACTGCGTTCCTACTCGGCATGCCTTCCCAATCCCTTTCCATCGGAGTGATAATGATAATACTTTTGCTTAGCCTATATTATGTGCTAAGAGAGCATGATGAAAAGAAAATCGTAAGAATAAAGCTGTTTAAATAGACTTGGATTGACAACCATGAAACTCTACGGAAAAATGACAATATATGCGTTGGCCATAATCGCAGTGATAATATATGGCACTGTAGGGACTTATGTTCTTGGAAGGTCTGGCAATTTTAACGTCAATATAAACTCGCCTGTAGAAGCATTGTATTTCACTGTAGTAACCATATCCACAGTAGGATATGGGGATATAACTCCGGTTACCACGCTGGGCAGGATATTCGTTATCATTTTAATAATTTCTGGTCTAAGTATATTTCTAAGTGCAGTAACTGTTATATCCAGTGATTTTTTGAGTGAACGCGTAGAGAGACTGTATTACAGCACTTCTAGGTCTGACAAGAAATTGCTCAACAACCATATCGCCCTCATAGGATACGACATTACCAATGCACTGATTGCGGAGAGGCTTAAGAAGCAAAAAAGAAATTTTATTATAATAACTAAGGACAAAATCCTTGTGGATAAATTAAAGGAACGGGGCTACAATGTGTTCCTTGCGGATTATACTCTTAAACAGGACATGGAAAAATTCATGCTAGACAGGGCAAGCGATGTGGTGATTGACTTGCGCGACAGCTCAAAGGCAGTTTACGTTGTGCTGGTTGTCAAAAAATTGTCCAAGAAAGTGCGCCTATCTGTTGTCGTGCAGAATAGCGAAATGGAATCGCATCTTACAGACCTTGGAGTGGACAGCATAATAAATCCAGCCACGCTTGCTGCCGATGCGCTCACCGAAGTGCTTGACAGAGATCAGGACGCAGTGATTAAAAAATAGCCTTTCCGAGTTTTGATGCGCTTATGCATTAGATTACATATGCTGGTTTTCCTGCTTGTTCCTGAACATTAATTTATATGCAATGCCGCTTGCAATCTGAAGCACTCCACCTACAAAAATAGGAAATGGAAGCGAATAGTCCATAAGGTATCCGCTTGCTCCGGAACTGAGCTGCGATATTCTGCTTGCAGCCCCCTGTATGCTCGTAGCCGTACCATAATCTTCATCATGTATTCCCTTAATGTTTATGGCCGTTCTGCTTGGACTGCCTATTCCAACGAAGAATGCACGGAATATGTAGAAAAAACCGGATAGAGGAAGGATTGGGGAAAGCGACATGAATATAAGAAAAACTCCGTTCAAAGACCTTGTAGACGAAGCCATATTCAATGCATCTATCTTATATGAAATCCTTGAAGACATATAGGATCCAAGTGCAGTCATTATGTATGATATTATGAATATGGCACTTATCTGCAGTGGATTTGCATTATAAAGAAGTTTGAACCACAAAGGAAGCAGGGGTATTGACAAGCCCATGCCCATGCCTCCAAGTGAATTTGCAATTATGACTTTCGATATGTACTTAGAACTGCTTGATTTCATAACTTTTGTAGTTTTTGCTGGTCTTTTGCGCTCCTGCAACAAGAGAAGGCATATTAGAGAAAATGCAAGCATCACTGCAGAGATGAAAAACAGATACCTATACGCAGTCAATACCCCAACGTATTTTCCCATTATTGATACCAAACCAAACATTGCACTCCCGAATATCGCTGATATTGCTGACACAACGGTCAATACTGAGAATTTTTTGATGCGGTCCGCCTGATTGGGATAGCTGCTTGCTATGAACGCGTTTATTCCTGGAGAGAATGCACCCCTCAGTCCGCCTGCGCCGCTACTGAGGCCTGCAATTATTATGCCGATTATTATGAATGTTGTGTTTGTAGAGACTGCTATTACAAGCGCCCCTAAAAAGGAAAATATCTCTGCAACAGCCAATTCGTATTTGTATCCATATCTGTCCCCCATTGCCCCTAGACCAAGAACCATGAATATCATGAAAAGAAGGGTTATTGCAGCAACTATGCCTATGTCAATTATATCAACGCCAAGAGCGGTTAAATATAAAGAAAATGCGAGCGTCATGTATATTAGCGCAATGCTCCTTGATGCACGCGAATATACAAGCAGCCGGAATATGTTGTTTGAATTATCCACAATTTCACTGCAATATTAGTTTTTGATAATTATTCCTAAAGGATATAATATATATCTTAAGAGAGAGTCCTAAACTCGGTATCTGGATAGATAGCCCAGAGGGAGATTTGAACTCCCGACCTCTTGTTTACGAAACAAGCGCTCTAACCGAACTGAGCTAACTGGGCACTAAATTATAAATAAGTATCATAAGATATAAACTTAACTTAGACTGGTCTTATGCCTAATGGAAATGATTCCGGGAATTCTGCTGATACACAGGCGTCACAGCAAGCGACCGAAGAACCGCAATCTAATCAAAAAATACAACCAAAGACAGATGTAGTAGAGCCTGAAGGGCAATCACAATCTTCAACACAGCAACAACAGCCTTCAGCACAGCCACAGCAATTGAAACAGCCCCAAAACCAGCAACAGCAGGCTGAGGAGAAACAACAGACAGCGGCTCCGGAGATAAAGGATGTAAAAGCTGAAGAAAGCCCTTTTAATTACAAGGGACCTAACCGATTCGAATTCATTGAAAACAACAAAAGCGCTATACTAAAACTTGTAGGAATAGTGATAATACTTTCAATATTGTTTATTGCATATAAAGAAATGTCTGGGAAACAGCAAATAACTCAGGTAAGCAGCACAACAATTGCGCCTGCGCTGTTTAGCATAAGCGGTTGCACTGTAATATCACATCCAGGAACGTATAATCTTGCAAAAAGCATCTTCACTTCGACAAGCAAAGGCAGCTGCATAGAGATAAATTCTAGCAATGTGGCGCTTAAAGGGAATGGATTCTTGATAACTGGAAACGGCCCTTTTATAAGCTCATCGCCATACTCCTACGGAATCAACGTAAATTCCGCATCTAACGTTTCCATAACAGGGCTAATAATATCAAAATTCTCATATGGCTTATTCCTAAACAACACCTCTGACAGCAGTGTCAACAACGTAACTACATACAACACCACCGTATCTGGAATCTATCTTTACAATTCATCTGATAATATACTTTACGGAGACAAATCATCATCTGCATCGGGAAATGAAGGCGGAGTAGGGCTTTCGCGCAGCAATAACAACACAATAAACCATCTCTCATCAGAATACAACCCATATTATGGAATAAGGATTTCAAATTCTACTGGAAATGGATTAGACAACAGCACTCTTTTAGGCAATGCAGCTGACCTTTCATGCTCTGTGAGTGGAGGCCTTAGATCTTACAATAAATTTGCTAATTCTTCATGTTTTGTCAATTATGGCTGCAATTTTGCATATTGCTCACAGATAAACAACCAAGCAAACACCTCCTCCATAGTGTTGCAGCATGACATAAACACATGTGGCAGCATAAATGCGCCAGGCGCATATTCGATTTCAGAAGATCTGAACATGCTTTCAGAAGTAAACACCAGTCTTGGCAGCGGTGCCACAATGCCATGCATAATCATAAACTCTTCCAATGTACGCCTAAATTGTAATGGAAATTCAATAATGAACGCACCTTATGGAGTATTGTCAGACAAAGCTTACAATGTAACCTTAACCAGCTGCAATTTCAGCCATGACAATTACGCAGTCTTAATAAATAATACAGTAAAATTCGAATTAAGCAAGATAAATGCAAATCACAACGGTTATGGATTGTTCATATCGAATTCCACATATGGAAACGCAACGCAGATTAACACATCTCACAATAATGTAGGCATATTCATGAATAAGTCGACATACATCACATTATACAGATTTTCTGCTTATGGAAATAACTATGGAATCTCAGTTGGAAACGTTAGCACAGTGTACATTAATGGAGGATCCGCGCAATCCAATTCAGGCGAAGATTTCTACTGTTCAACGCAGTCATACAACTCCACGCTTATTACTTTCGTAAACACGGGTTGCACTACTACAGACTGCAATTGGGCTACAACATGTCCAGTGAAGAAATTGCCCAACATATCTTTATATCCAATATCTAGCTGCTCCAGAATAACGGTCCCGGGAACATACGAACTTGTAGGCAACATACTTTCAAACGGAAACTGCTTTGACATAACTGCAAACAACGTAAGCGTGAACTGTAATGAGCATGCAATAATATCTGCATTGGGCAACGGAATTGGTTTTTCGGTTGAAAATGCGAGCAATGTTGCCATATTAGGATGCGCAATAGATGGCTTCCACAAAGGGATAGAAGCATTAGATTCTAAATATGTGATACTTAATAATGAAAATCTTTCAGGGGTTTCAGAAGGAATATCGCTTAGCAATAGCATTTCTGATGTCGTATCTAATGATGTAGTTATGGATTTCACCGGATATGGATTCTTATTAAACAGTACAAATTCAAGCGCATTGAACAGCGATCATGCCACCGGTACGAGATTTGGATCGGGATTTATTCTTGAAAACTCATTCAATGACAATATTACTGGAAACTTGGAAAATTTTGCACAGTATGGATTTTATATGAATAATTCAAGGTATAATACCATATACAATAACACAGCTTCAAACAACCAGCAGGTAGATTATTATTGCTCATCCAATTCGGGAGGTATAAATGACCAGAAAGTTATGGTTAATACTGGATTGACAAAGCAGAACTGCAATCCGATTGTGGTTGTGCCGCCAGCAAGCGCATCGGAAACGCAATGCACTTTGATTGACTCTCCAGATTACGTTACACTTACACAAGATATGTTCTTCAATTCAACAGGCACTTGCTTCAATATTTATTCATCAAACAGCACATCAAATGCAGATGGAACCACAATAAACTGCCAGGGACACACAGTATTTACAAAAACAGGCACATCATTTGTGAATTCGTGGAATACTAGCGGAGTTACTGTGAAAAATTGTGTGATTTCTGGATTCAAAAATGCAGTGGTGTTCAATATGAGTTCGCACGCATCAATAATAAATGATACAATAGCAAATTCTTACAATGCAATATATATGCACAATAGCAATTATTCCGATATAGAAAAAGACAACATAGTAAATTCAACTACAGGAATATCTCTAAATTTGGCAAACTCTGACATGCTTTCGTATGATAATATAAGCGAAACGCGTTATGGAGTCAAAATAAATAATTACACAGAAATATCTCTAATGCAAAATAACGTGTCAGGATCTTCAGCAGGATTGTACTGCTCCAACCCAATTTTCATTAATTTCGGTGCCAGCAAGGATCTTGGAGGCAACATGTGTTCAACTAATGTTGGATGCGCATGGGTGACCTCATCGCCATTGTGCAAAAGCTGAGACAAACTTATCAACAGAAAAATCCAGTATCTACAGAAAGTATAAATACCATAAATGGTATGGAATTAATATGGAAAGAATATCTATAAACGAAGTAGTCAATGCGCTTAAAGGATGCGTAGACCCGGAGATAGGGCTTGACATAGTTGACCTTGGATTAATACAGGGAATAAACATCGATGAAAACAATAATATAAAGGTAAAGCTTACAATGACAAGCCCAATGTGTCCAGTAACAAGTGTAATACTTGCAGATGCTCAGCTTAGGATAGAGCATCTCAATGGCGCGGGAAATGTTGACATAGACCTCGTATGGGATCCTGCTTGGAGCCCCGAAATGATAAGCGAGGAAGCAAGGATGGGCATGAATATTTAGTGCCCAATTGATCCTTTGAAGATCTGTATTGCGGTATCTGTGTCCTTATCTTCTGTTGCGGTAAAGAGGTCGGTATCTTTGCCGCCAAAAACAATTTTTGGATTCTTTAGCGATGCTATTGCATCCTCACGACTTATGCCCACGGCCAACATCCTTTTAAGTATGAGCGGATGGATGTTTGATATGTCTGCATTTATTAGCTTTCCAAAGAAATTCATTATTTCTGAGAAGGCTTCGAACGGGCCTGCAGAAAGATGAACACAGTTATTTGCTATCGTTACTTCTTTGAACCCGTATTTATTTGCATTTGAGCACAAAATCCCTCGTATAGAATTTTTATCGGCATTTTCAGGGAATGTCGCACCTACCATTTTATTCTTAAGTTCATACCAGCTATTATCAGAATGGATAAGCATCAGTACTATCCTGTGAGAAGGATCTGTGAAATATGAAAGCTGTTTTGGATGGAACCCGTTAACAAGAACTATATTGTCCCCGTTTTTTTTTATTAGCCTCACGTAGAATCCGCTCCTTATTTTTATTGACTTCTCTGCAAACCACAAAGAATCAAGCTGATTTTCTGTCTCTACTTCATATTTTCTTAAGTATTCATGACCGCCAAGTATCTCATAATTTCCAGTACTTATGCCAAATGCTGATTCTATCTTATTCCTGCTCTCCTGATCTACGACGCTTGAAGCGGAATTTGAGAGTACGTTTATGAAGCCATAATGGCTTGCCATTATGTTGTATTTATCTAGAGCTCTGCCGTTTACAGCGGCAATTCCATCTATTTTTGCATTGAACTTTTCCAATGTATCAAGTATCAGACCAACAGTATTTTCAATGTTAAATCTTTCATCGAGAAGAAAAACTTCCGGTTTTATGAAGAAAAGAAGCTCGTTATTTAAATTGCTCTCGCCTATCTTTGCAGGCTCCAGAATGCCGAAGTTATTGCATGATAACGCAATATCTGTTATCTTTTTTGCAAGATCTCCCATAGACTCATCACTTATTATAAATTTGTTAAGTATTTAATTGTTACATAATCACTTAGTAAGTTGAACAGGGAGATTCTCATGATAAGACAACCGATAATTACGGTGATGGGGCATGTTGACCATGGCAAAACTACATTGCTTGACCGCATCAGAAGCAGCGCCATAGCTAGCAGGGAAGCAGGAGGAATAACACAGCATATAGGTGCAAGCGAAGTCCCAATAGACGTAATAAACAAATTATGCGGATCAGTTATAAAGAAACTTGGTGTAGACCTGACAATACCGGGACTTTTGTTCATAGACACCCCCGGACATGAAGCTTTTACCAATCTAAGGAGAAGGGGAGGGTCAATATCCGATCTTGCCATCCTGGTGGTTGACATTGGAAAAAGTTTTGAGCCGCAGACTTACGAAGCTATAGACATCCTTAAGGAATACAAAACCCCGTTCATAGTTGCAGCAAATAAAATAGACCTTCTAACTGGATGGATGCGGAACCCCACATATTCATTTACAGAATCAATAGAAAAGCAACAAGATGGCGTAAGAGAAGATCTCGATGCGAAGCTGTATTCACTTGTAGGAAAGCTTAGCGAACTGGGATTCTCGAGTGAGAGATTTGACAGGGTGGTAGATGTCAAAAAAGAGGTGTCTATAATACCAATAAGTGCAAAAACAGGCGAAGGAATTGCAGAATTGCTCATGTTCGCTAGCGGACTATCACAAAAATTCCTAGGAAACAGGCTGAACATAGAAATAAACGACCCAGGAATTGGCAGCATAATAGAAAAAAAGGAAGAAAAGGGACTTGGAACGACACTGGACGTGATACTTTATAACGGAACCCTTCGCATAAATGATACAGTAGCATTTGCAACTTCCATTGGCATAGGCACAGCCAAAATACGTGCATTGCTTAAACCCAAGGCACTGCAGGAAATGAGAGAATCTTCAAGCAAATTTTATTATGTAGATTTTGCAAGCGCAGCTTCCGGTGTGAAGATAAGCGGCAGCGGGCTTGAGGATGCGCTTCCAGGATCGCTGATAATATCAACTGCAAATCCTTTCTATGAACGTGATATATCGGCAGAAATAAGTGAGGTATTTTCTTCCGATAAGTCAGGAATAATACTCAAGGCCGACACAATAGGAAGCATAGAGGCAATATCCAGACTACTCAAGAGCATTGGAGTAAATATAAGCAAAAAAAGCCTTGGAAAAGTGACGAAGAGAGACATACTTGACGCTTTCTCAATGAAATCAGACGACCCTCACAACGCAATTGTTCTTTCATTCAACGTGGGGATGGAAGATGATGCTGAACTGGAGAGCCAGGCTACAGGAATCAAGGTAATAAAGGCAGATATAATATACAAATTGATAGACGACTATAAAGAGTGGTCTGAAGAGGAGAAAAGGACAAGCATGGAAAATCTTGAGAAAACACTCGTAATGCCGGGAAAGATAAAGGTGCTTCCGAACTCGTGCTTCAGGGTTTCGCACCCTGCAGTCTTTGGCGTCGAAGTTTCGGGCGGATGCATAAAGCCATCATACCTGCTGATGAAGAATAATGGAGACATAATTGGAAGGATAAAGGAAATACAGAATAATGGACTGGGAAAACAGGACGCTAAGAAGGGAGAAAGCGTTGCAATATCCATAGATGGCATAACATACGGAAGACACGTTCACGATAATGACATACTGTTTACATTCATACGTCCTGAGGACGTGCGAGCTCTGAAATACAAATATGCGCAACTACTGGACGACGAAGATAAGGATCTTCTAGGCCAGATATCTGAAATAAACAAAATGCAGACTTAGGTGTAAATTGCATGGAAAATATCATGGATAACAAAGGAAACATGATAGAATATGAGTTTATAGAGAAACCTGGAATTAAAAATACGTATTTTAGGTTCAAGGATGACAAGCTTGTAGTAATTTCCAGTAGCAGGAAACTAATGAAGAAGGCATTGAATTTGCATATGAGATGGATATCAAAGCATTACGGTCAGATAAAGAATTCGTTACGACTCTTCGATTCGGGTCGCATATTTTGCAATTCAAATGAATATCTGATAAACTATGTTGAATCGAATAGCAGGCCTGCAATTGATATAAGAGAAGAGCAGATGATTATTTATGCAAAGAACCTGAATGCAGCAAACAGGCATCTTGAGAAAAAGATAAGAACAGACAGCATGAGGCTTGTAAGTGAAATGGCAATGGAAAAAGCGGCTGCGCTTGATACAAAATTCGCCGAAATAAAAGTCAGGAAATGCAGAAAATGGGGCGCATGCAGGAGCAATGGAACAATAACTATAAATTTCTGCATATCTATGCTCCCGGAAGAGCTTAGAGATTATATAATATCGCATGAAATTGCACACCTTAAGGAGATGAACCATTCGAAGAAATTCTGGAGCGTTGTTGAATTACTTTGTCCTGATTATAAAAGGCTTAAAAAGGATCTTGGACGCTATGACAATAGTTACAGAAATGTAGTAGTTGCAGCCACATAAAGCAGCATTGCAATAAGTTTTAGGTCCGGGATCTTGAGAAAAATAGCAGTAATGCTATGGTTTTAAGGTCTATTATACTTTTATTCTCTATCATTGCAAGCGCATCTGCAACAGAAACCTTCACTATTCTGATGAATTCGTCAGGCTCCCTGTTTGTCTTTCCTTTTTCAAGGTCTTTTGCTATGAAATAGTGCTGCATCTCAGTTTTTGTACCTGGAGCCACATATGCTGAGAAGATATACTTGATTGACTTTGCATCGTATCCTGTTTCTTCTTTAAGTTCGCGTGCTGCAGCCTCTTTTGGATTTTCTCCCTTATCCATGTGTCCGGCAGGAACCTCATATATGCTTTTGCCTATAGTATATCGATATTGCTTCTCAAGGATTATCGAGCCATCACCAAGAATTGGAAGCACAGCTACAGTGTCAGGCCCTATTATATTATCAAATACAAATCTCCTTCCTTTGTATGTGCATTTCTTTCTCTCCACACTGAATAACCTTGCCTTGTACACTACAACCATGCTTTCACTGCTTAGATTTCTGTTGCTTCATTCCCAATGACATTATTTCAGTTATGAGTTTATATCTAGAAACGCTATGTGTGACAAGTCTACCTGTGCCAGAAAAATTTACAAGAAATATGCCGACGCCGCCAAACATCGCGGTCTTTATGTTATCTACAAGCTTTATATTATATTGCAAGCTTGGACTGAATCCGGCTATGTGCCTTGGTTCTACTTGAACAGAATTTGCGCCGTCGATATCATGCTCTATTATATCTCCAACAACGTGAATAAAAAGATTTCCAGGTCCAACAAATTTCTGAAATATTATTCCCTCTCCGCCGAACATCATCATGCCAAGATTCATGGCATGTATTGTCAATTTCACTGAATCATCAGCAGCAAGGAATGAATCCTTCTCCGTTATAAATTCCTCTCCGTCACCGAGTTTTACCTGAAATACCTTGCCGGGAAAAACATCAGATATTGAGACTATGCCATTGTTTTTAGTACATGCAAACTCGGTGAGAAGACCGCTTACGCCAACAGCTTTCCTTTCCAAAGTGCCTATCACTCCTCCAACCATCCTTGGAGTCATCTTGATCGAATCGGTCTTGCTTATTAATTTACCCGAATCGGAATATATCCTTTCACCCTCAGCTAGAGTTATCTTTAGATACTGCATATTAGATCCTATTATTTCATATTTCATTTTATACACTTATGATCGAATTTAATTCATCGCCATCCACATTCATTCTATGCTTTGACATTATTATTCTAATTGCATCTTTACCTGCTGCGCCTGATTTTGATACAAGATCCTTAAGCTCATTTCCGGATATTCTGCGTAGCGATGCTGAATCTATTATATCATCTACTTCGATTTCGGATTTTGGATCGTGCTTCATTATCTCCCATATTGCAGCTTTAGTTATTGCACCAGATGCATATTTTTTGAATATTGAGAGCATAACTTCCTTGTTTATTTTAATATTTATTCCAGACCGCTCAAGCTCCTTTGATTTCTCAAGAAGGGTAGTCGCAACAACAAGATTGTATCCATTTAGGTGATTTATTATGTACTCGTATATAAAAAGTTTGGAGGAGTATGCCATCTGCTCTGCTATCTGCTTGTTGCCAAGGCCTTTGTTTATTTGCATAAGCCTCTCTTCCATGCTGACAGTAGAATTTCGTATCCTGTCAATATCTAAATTGCTTATCTCTATTGGTTCGGCATCCGTTTCAGGATACATCCTTGAACCACCTGGAAGAGGCCTCATGAACCTTGTAGTTCCATTTTTTGAATCTAATACGGCTCTGGTTTCAGGAGGTACTTCGGACATAGACATTAAAGCGCGGCCCCTTGCAAATTCAATTGCTTTTGAGCATATTTCACTCGGACCGGTAACTAAAATAAATGCATCATCTTCCTGTAATTCGAGTGCAGCGCGAACTTTTTCCTCATGCTGCTTATCCAACCCATATCTTGAAAGATCCTCATCACTGTGTATAATTCCCTTCACTCCAGACATTCTTGCATAATCGCTTATCTCACTGCCAAGCCTCCTATCTGGATTTATTTCCCTTCCAAGCAAACCTGCAAAACCTGCCAGTCTTACTCCGAGAACTATACCGCCTTTTGATATGGATTCAGTAAGCATCTTCGCTCCAGATCCGCGCAATATTCTTGAAAGGTCATGCGGCTTGCCCACTGATGCGGATTTTGCTATAAGCTCTTTTTTTATTTCTATTAATCTTTCCTGTCGCACAACCTCATTCTCTATTATAGTATCTACAGATTCTATTTCCTGAAGCCCTTTTATCTCGACTCTTGTCCCACCAGCTATAGACACATTTACATCCTGTCTTATCGTACCTATGCCCCTCTGGACCTCGGATTCTATGACATCACCATTCTTCTTACCGGTAAGCCGTATTATTGCACCTATCTTCAAAGCAACTTCCCGTGCTTCATGAGGCGAAGATATAGACGGATCAGTATCTATCTCTATTAATGGTATGCCCAACCTGTCCACATTATATACGACCAAATCTTCGCCGTTAGATTCTATGCCACTTGATTCTTCCTCAAGAAACATGGATATTATATTAAATTTTTTACCGTTGACCTCGACTGTTCCGCTGTGCGCCACCATCATTGTCCTCTGAAACGCGCTCGGATCGCTGCCATCTACAACCCCCTTTCGCATCGGCTCTATTTCATCAGGTATTTCCGCACCGAATGCAATGGCAAGCCTTAATGAAGCTTCTATTGCATCCTTATTTACATT
Source organism: Microcaldota archaeon (assembly GCA_021803425.1). Classification (GTDB taxonomy): domain Archaea; phylum Micrarchaeota; class Micrarchaeia; order Micrarchaeales; family CABMGC01; genus JAJZNA01. The sequence goes on from JAJZLN010000022.1 coordinate 17,198, forward strand.
ATGCGGCGGCTCTTCGTCTATGTCAACAAGGCAAGTAGTATCCTTGAATATTTTATACATGAAGGTTCTTCCCCTGCTGCTCTCAAAACTTGTTGATCTATCAATTGATCCAAGTTCTCCGGCTATTGCTCTCTGCTTTCTGATTACTGAATCCATAATCTGTGATTCTGATGCGCTTGTACTGCATGAACAGAAGAGCTTCTTGGAAGTGGCAAGACGCTGATGTATTTCCAGGCCGCACTTGAAACCTATTTTTTTGTAATAATCATCGTCGCGCAATTATATCACTAAAAATCAAATTCGCTCCTTTCTGTTATTTCTCCCGAGATATCTACATTAAGCATATTTTTGGCTTTATTTGAATCATAATTTCCCAGAAGCACGCCTAACTTTACGTATGCAACTTCAGGAGTCATGTCTTCGCAATACACTGCGCCGGACTCATGCAGCAGTCTGCCTGCGCTGTACACCTTATAATCTACGCGGCCGTATATGCACTGCGAAGTTATTCCAACTACCACCCCGCTAGTAATCGCGTCTTTAACGTGACTTAGCCATGAATATCCATTTGACTTCGTTTCAATAGGCAAATGTCCTAAGCCAGTCCCTTCAAGTATAATACCCTTGCATCCCTTTTTGACATAATAGTCTATTATGGAAGGATCGGAATTTGGATAGGCTTTTATGAGCGCTGTCCTTGACTCAAACTTGTTTAGAAGCTTTAGTTCCACATCCACATTGGCCTTCTTATATTTAGACAACTTTTCTATACTTCCAGTATAGCTTATCCTAGCTATCGGCAGATTGTTTATTGGCTTGAATGCGTCTCTTCTAGAGGTATGCATCTTTCTTGCCTTTGTGCCCCTAATCGCAATGCAATTCTTATCAGAGCTATCCTCATGCATACATATCATTACTTCGGCGATATCGCTCTGTGCAACATATGCAGAGCATATCAGATTCATGAATGCGTCACTTGATCCTCTATCGCTGCTCCTCTGTGCTCCGGTAAGCACAACCGGTTTGTTGAGGCCACCAATCATGAAGCTTAATGCTGCTGCAGTGTAATGCATGGTATCCGTACCATGTGTTATTATTACCCCATCTGCCCCATCTAAAATGGATTTGAACACCTCGCTGGCTATGGCAGACCATTCATTATGCGACATATCTTCGCTAAAGGTATGCATTATGTCCTTTACGTTTATGTTGGCTATGTTCTGAAGCTCAGGGACTTCAAAAAGAAGCTCTCCTGGATTTGTGAGTACATGTACGCCTCCGGTGATGTAATCAACCTTGCTGCCTATTGTTCCACCAGTATAGAGCATATGTATGGTCTTCAACGACTCATTTGCTTGGGCATGCAGTTTTGGAAGCAAAATTTCATTAGTCCTCGATTCTAGCTTTTCTACTTTTGTGCCTCCAGAATACCTTATCCCGACATTGTAACCATCTTTACGCTTTATTACTATTATATTATTATTGCCTATATCTGGCCTTGGCATCAATATGCCCTCAAACTTTACAGATTCATTTGACACCAATATAGAATCTCCGATATTTATTCCTAGCTTCTTAAACAAATCGCTTATTTCTGGGCTATACATGATTATCTTTCTGTAAAACTCATCTTTTAACCTTTTGCCTCTGGAGATTTATATCAGTAATATAATATCTTCTTCCTCTCCACGATATATACTCGGCATTCTGTGCCATAATCAAATTAGATATATAAATAAACGGTATAGAGATCGTTATCAGGGCAATTGACGGGTCAAAACGTTTCACACGCATGTAAGTTTTAATCTCGCTTTTTACGAGATGCAAGAGAAGTATCAGGTATATTGGGGAAACGGTGGCAGAAAGAACAACTCCGAAAATTATAAGAACTATCTCGGCTGAGTAAAACATCACCCCATAATAAAGATTTCGGCGATATCCTAACAAAGACAATGCCGTTTGTCTGTTTGACCATTCAATAAATTTTGAAAATGAATCATACGAATAGACAACTGGTTGTGCCTCGGATACATATTCTATTGAAAGCCCTTTTGACTTGGTTATTTTTGTCAAACATATATCATCGGAAACGGAGTATTTAGAGCCAGTTAGCATGTTCATGGCTTTTATATCGATAAGGTTCTTTCTGAATGCCATGGATCCTCCCCAACCGAACCTTGTTATTTTGTTTTCCATCATTCCCTCCCCAACAAGCCCCCACACAAATTTCACTTTGGACCATAATCCACTTTTTGGAATGAATTTTGGAAACATAGTAGATAGGCCGATCTTCTTGTCCTGAAGTGGCGCAACAAGATTAGCCAACCACCTTTTGCTTACGGTTATGTCGGAATCTGCAATGACATATACTTCAAATTCTTTGTATTTACCAAGTGCAGCAAGTATGGCATTTACCTTTCCACTTTGCCTGGAACCAGAAACATTAAAGTTTGATGTGATGAAACTTATTCCTGCAGCCTTGATGTATGGAATTGAAGTGTCAGACCCATCATCAACTACGCATACAACTTTGTAGTTTCCGTATTTCTGGGAAGATATTGATTTGAGATTGCCAAGAAGGGAGGCATCTACGCCCCTACATGGGACTATAACAAGAGCTTTTGGGCGGTAGTCCATGTATCTCGCCTTTTTATGATGGCTGAAATATGGCAAAATATCTATGAACAGCATTCCTACAAATACAATTGCTATGAAAAAAATGAATAAAATCATTATATCTGCTACATCCTATTAATAAAGCATCATTTTTATATATCATGCGCAGTAATCATTTTATGTATAACACGTACCTGACAATAATAGTACCATCAATTATTGCATTTGTAGTGACACTGTTCGGAACCAGATTTGTTATATCATACTTCTCCGGAGCAGGAGTAATTGCTGAAGATAGAAACAAGGAAAAGACGCTACGATTGCCTAGCAGCGGAGGAATTGCAGTGGCAATGGGCATAATAGTAGGAATACTTACGTATACGTTCGGAGGCAGTTTCATATTCAACCCTTCCCTTAGCATATCGAACCTTCTTGCAATAGCTCTGTCCATAATACTCATAGCTTTCGTAGGATTGATTGATGATATTAATGTAAGGGAAAAAAGGGTTAATTCTACAGACATTAAGGACATACGTAAAGGGCTTGATCAGTGGCAGAAGCCGTTGCTTACTCTGCTCGGGGCATTGCCCCTCATGGCAATAAATGCCGGAATACACCATTTGTATTTGCCCTTTATAGGCCTGATATATATAGGGATGCTTTATCCTCTGATTGTGATACCGCTGGCAGTGGTATTTGTATCTAATTCAGTGAATCTGCTTGGCGGATTCGATGGATTGCAACCTGGAATGACGGCCGTTGCAAGCCTTGGAATTCTAATTTATTCGTTGTTTTATGGAAATTATATAGGAACGTTTGTGTCAGCGCTTCTGTTCGTTTCAATAATTGCATTCTTGCCATTCAACACATTCAGGTCCAGAATAATACCTGGAGACAGTTTCACATATGCTGTCGGAGGCACATTGGTAGCGATAATGGTTATGGGAAATGCTGAAATATTCGGGCTTATAATATTTATACCGTGGATAATAGAATTTTTCCTCCATATGAGAAGAAAGTTTAAGGTAACAGACCTTGGCATAAGACAGCGGGACGGAACATTCAAACCGCCTTACGGCAATAAGATATACAGCCTAACGCACTTCGTAATGTCTAAGAAACGAATGAATGAAAAGGATATTACTTACTGCCTTGTTGCATTTGAAGCAGTATTTGTTATTATAGGCCTCTTGCTCAAGGTCTTCGGAATCCTGTAATCCCTCATATCTTCCAATTTTTTTGTAAGCATTATATCAGATGATCTTATCAGCCTTTTCCTGCCGGCGTGCTCTGCATATTTCATGGCTTTCTTTGCAACCACATCTGCAAGCTTCTCTATTTCTCTTTCAAGATCACGCACTGCATCCTCTGATATCCTCTCTGCCCCAGCCTCCTTAACAAAAGACTCTATTTCATATAGACTAAAAGACCTATTCACCATACCACATCACCAAACCAAAACTAAAAGCAATAGTGATTAAATGGCAAGCTTTAAAAACATGATAAAAATACGCGAATAGTGGCAGTAACTATTTCAAACCCTGTACCTCAGCAATGCACCTATTCCTTTGAATCCCATAAGAAATTCCTTTCCATAAGAACTTTCACTTGACACGAATACCGTATCTGCGCCGTTCTTATCTGCAAAGTCAATAAGCTCACCTATTGCATCTTTTTCCTCTATAACAACTAACGTGCCCCCATCATTATGTTTTGCATCCCTGTTTGCCCCGTATTCTACCTTCTCTATTACAGCGCCGCACGAATTGCACTTGTATTTGACCAGGTATATCTCAAGCTCGTCATTAAGTATCAATGTCTTTGCCTGGTTAGCCATTAGCGCTTTCTTAGTTTCTTCGTAACCGTACACTGCAAGAGCCTTCCTTACTATTTCCTGCATAAACCGTTCTATTACCTTCCTCTCCTGATACGCTTCCTGCTCTTTGAGAAGATCAGATGCCTTCTCTACCATCTCATGAAGCCCGAATTCATCAGTATATCCAGTATCATATACCCCAAGCACCTTTATCTGGTAATTCAATGTGTTCTGCTTTACGAACGATTCCTTTGAAGGCCCGGGTCCGCCCACTATCAACCCTTTTATCTTGAATCCGGATGATTCAAAAGTTGAGTTTATTACTTCAGATATTCGCGTGTGATACTCCGTTATGCTCTCCTCCCTTATCCTTGCGAATCTTTGTTGTGATTGTCCACCCTTATTGATCTTTGCATGTACCATTGAATTAAGCTTTTTAACGACATGTATGTGGGATCCTTTGAGCGTAGCTATCGTAGCTTCGCGCCCGTCCATCACAAGAAGCACATATACGTCTTTTGTGCCCACCATCTCCCCTATAGGGTCAAGAAAAAATGTTGAATCGCACCTATATATGTTGACTTTTATTGGGAGAGGAGGTTCCATAGAGAAAAGTTCGATATCAGTCTTTCCAGGATTCTTCGATATATTGCCGCAGAATATTGCAAAACCATTCTTTGGGGTTTCGCGATATAATTTGAGATATTGTAATATTTTGTCTATGGCATCCTGCACGTTCGTCCTTACTTGTTTTGATTTTATATTTGAAGATTGACTGTGCTCCTCCCTGAGCTTTGACACTTCCTCGGCCAGATTGTACCCTGCAGGCACATATATGCTTATCAATTCAGTACCGTATCCGTGGACAGACTTCAATCGTTTTATTTCCCTTAATATGTTGTACTCGTTTTTCATTCTAAAGCGCCTTCTGCATCGGTTTTAATCCTGCGCAGAGCTGCATAAATGGATATGCCAAAACCTTTACCATTATGTATCAATATTGACTTAACTCCGGCCTTTTTGGCTCCGTTTACGTTCTCCGGCTTATCATCAAGAAAAATCACTTCATTTGGATTGAAACCGATTCTTTTCAGCATTATGGCATATGAATTTTTTTCAGGCTTGAGATACCCGTCTAGCACTTCCCTGTTTATAGTATTCTTGGTGTTGAAAAACTTGCTTATGCCTATGGCCTTTATGGCTCTGCTCGACCATATATTAGGAGAATTTGTGAATATGAATAACTTATATGAGTTTCTTAGCTCGTACAGCAATTTTATCATCTTATTGTCATTGCGTATCCCAAAAGTAGATGGATTAAGATCATTCACATATATCTCAAACGGTCTGCTTGGTATGCCATAAACATTGTGCAGATACCTTATCGTGTAGGATACCCTGCCACTAAGTATGAGTTTCTTCAACATTTCTGCGTGTTTACCCTTAATCATGTTGTTCATGCCTTTTTTCTTTAGATATAATTTCAGCCTCTTCAAAGCGGCATTTCTTGCTGCAATCTCTTTTGAAGAGGAATAGAGTGTCCCATCAAGATCCATAACTAGCGCTTTTATATTCATCATACCTACCTTTATGCTATCCTATCCTATTTTTGCCAATATAAGGCACAAGTGCATCAGGTATTGTTATAGAACCATCGCCATTGAGATAATTCTCGATTATGGCCACTATTACCCTATTAGTAGCTATTGCAGTGGAATTGAGAGTATGGACATATTTCCTTTCTCCTCCTCCATCGTATTTTATGTCGAGCCTTAGCGACTGCCAATCTGTGCAGTTTGAACACGAAACCATTTCTCTGTACTTAGATTGCGCAGGCATAAAAACCTCTAAATCCTGCTTTTTTGAGGCCACTATCCCTATATCTCCAGTACATATGTCAACTATTCGGTAAGGAAGCTCAAGTTTCTTGAAAAGATATTCAGCATTTCCGAGAAGCTCATCGAATATGCCCCACGAATTCTCTGTTGAAAAAACGAACTGCTCCACCTTGTAAAACTGATGGACCCGGAATATGCCTTTTGTATCCTTCCCATGAGCGCCTGCTTCCCTCCTAAAGCACGGGCTGAAGCCAATGTACCTCTTGGGAAGTTCTTTTTCAGAGAATATCTGTCCAGCATGTAGTGCAGCTATGGGATGCTCTGACGTGCCTATCATAAAAAGCTCTTCGCCTATATGCTCAGCGTCCTTTCGGGACTCGGCTTCCCTCGATTCGCATGCCTTGTATAGCATTTCCTCAAAATCGCCAAGAGCTGTGACCCCGCGATAGTATTCGCGCTTCATCATTAATGGAGGCGCTATAAGGGTAAACCCCTTCTTTACTAGTTCATCTATTGCGAAATGTATGAGAGCCTGTTCAAGCAGTGCTATGTCTCCCTTAAGGTAAAAAAAGCGGGCTCCGGCCACTTTAGAAGCCTGCTCCAGATCTATCAATCCAAGCTTGGTAAGCGCTTCTTCATGCCCGATCCCTGGGCTTTTCTTATTCACGTTTCCGAATTTTCTTGCCTCTATATTTTCTGAATCATCCTTTCCATAAGGAACAGAATCATGTAGTATGTTTGGCATGTTCCAAAGAAGTTCATTTATGCGCAACTCATACTTGGGCAGCTGATTCTCTATTTCGTCTATTCTTGCCTTCACGTCCGCCAGCTTTTTAGTCAGTTTTGGATCTATGCTCTTACCCTCCTTCTTAAGCCTTGCAATCTCAAGACTTCCTTTGTTCCTCTCGCCCCTGAGTTGCTGCGCTTCCGAACTTATCCTCTTTGATTCATCGTCAAGATTAAGTAGCTCGTCAAGAGGGTAATCGCTTTTTCTCTTTGCAAGGGATTTCCTTATCTCAGCGAGGTGCTCCTTTACATATCTTGTATTTATCATCAGAATTCCACATCTATACTAATCAGAATAGCTATATATACTAATAATAAATCATATTGTTGTACTGCGCAGGGGTGGCAGAGCCTGGCCAAATGTGACGGGCTTAGGACCCGTTTCCTTTAGAGGATGCGAGAGTTCAAATCTCTCCCCCTGCAAATTCAATCTGCGACTTCAAAGCAGACAAACAAGAAGTAGGCGCTTACCAACCGCCTTGAATATAACTGAATCAAATGATGTGTAGATACTCTGCAGATATTTATTATCCGCTCATTTGCCTAGCATCTTGATTATAAACAATTTTTTGGCCATATGCTCAAGATATTCTGCGGCTCCAAGCGCCTCTTGCATCGTCTTTCCAACACCTACTGTTCCATGCCCTTCCATAATGACTACACGTGCGCCTTTCGATACCTCTTTTGCGACTGCATCTGCAAGCTCCTTTGTGCCTGCGGGGATCCTTCCTACTACTCCCAGCTTTACTATATAATATCTGTACTCTTCATCTTTTGCGAGTTCCTTTAGCACTCCTCTTCCAAGTGCATCTATAATTGCAAGAGAGTACTGTGGGTGTGGATGCACTATTGCGTTTACATCCTTTCTAGCACGGTATATGTGCGTATGAACTTGATACTCCGAAGACTGCCTTGGTCCACTTATTAGTCTCTCGGAATTAAAATCCATAAGAGACAGCCTCCTGTAATCAATGTTAAACTTATCAAGTGCAGATGGCGTTATCAGTATGGTATTGCTGCTTATCTTTGCGCTGATATTGCCCGACATTGTGGTATTTATGCCGCGCAGATATATCCTTTTAGCTGCGTCTATAATAGAATCCGCAATCCTCTTGTTTGTCTGTCCCATGAATATATCTTTAAAAAACAAATTAATAAATGTCTTTAAGTTTATGTATTCTAGCTGCTGTTTGTGATAACATGGAAAT
>JAJZLN010000024.1 GCA_021803425.1 Microcaldota archaeon
AACCTGAACAGGATGACAATGACTGCTGATTACAAAGACCTGGCAGATGCAGATATATTGTTCATCTGCGTGCCTACGCCTACAAAGGACGGCAGGTGCGACACAAGCTATGTCAAGGCTGCTGCTAAAGCCATAAATGATGCAAACCTTAAGGGCATACCTGTAATAAAGAGCACAATGCCGCCAACTGCTATAGAAGATGTTTCAAAAGTTCTTGGAAAAATGCCTGTAATGAATCCGGAGTTCCTTAAGGAAGGAACTGCGCTTGAAGACACCATAAGGCCAGACAGGGTTGTCATAGGCGCTGACAACATAAAGGATTTTGAGAAGTTAAAAGAAGTCTGGTCTTTCACAAATGCGCCAATTATTATGGCCAGCCCTGCTGAGGCGTCAATCATTAAATACGCTTCTAATTCGTTTCTTGCTACAAAAGTATCTTTCATAAACGAGATCGCAGACCTGTGCGAGCGCATTCCAAACTGCGATGTTGGAGTTATAGCAAAAGGCATGGGCATGGACAGGAGGATAGGGGACAAGTTCCTTAATGCCGGCCCTGGATACGGCGGTTCATGCTTCCCAAAGGATACAGAAGAACTAAGGAATCTTGCAAGAAACATAGGCAGGCCTATGAACATAGTTGATGCCGCAGTATCCACAAATTGCAGGAGGCCAGTGGAGATGGTAAATAAGCTAAAGGAATTGATGGGAAGTATAAGGGGAAAAAGGATAGGAGTACTTGGCATAGCATTCAAGGCAAATACTGATGATACAAGGGAGAGCGTATCCATCAAGATTATGGAAGAACTTGTAAAAGAAGGGGCAATAGTAGTTGCATATGACCCTAAGGCAAAGGCAACTATAGAAGGGATAAATCAAGTAAACATGAAAGAGGAATGCATTAGGGATTCTGAAGGTATAATAATAGCAACAGAATGGGAAGAGTTCAGGGGCCTGGAGAATGCGCTGGAAGGCAAATACGTTCTAGATACAAGAAGGATATTAAATCCGGAGCTTATGGATCCGAGATACTTCTCAACAATAGGCAGGGGCAAAGAAACGTCTAAAAAGGCAAAGACAACATACTAATCCAATAATATTCCTTAAGTGCCATCCATGAAAGTATGCATAGTAGACATCCAGAAACCAAGGGAAGGCAGCGGCAGCGGCATAGGGGAATACACATACCATCTGGCCAAAGGCCTGAAAGATAAGAAGGACGTTGAAGTAAGCGAATTTTATGCAGTCCCAAAGGTTGGCAGGTTCGACATAAAGAACCTATTATATATAAACACGTTGTTCAAGGCGAAGCTCGCTTCCCTTGCAAAGGAGGATTTCGACATAATACACATAACCAATCATGAGATAGGCTTCGCGGCAAGGATACTGAAGCAGAAGGGCACAAAAGCAAAGGTCATAACCACTATACACGATGCGATAAGAATGCAGAAGGATTATCCGCATGGCATCATGCAGAGAAGCTATAATGCATTAGTTAAGAGCAGCATAAGGGATGCATGCGAATCTTCAGACATGATATTATTCGATTCTACAAACACCAAGTCAGATATATCTAAAGCGTTCAAATACAAATCAGGAATTGTAGTGCCGCTGGGAATCAGAGAAAAACTGCTTGCAAAACCCAGAAAAAAAGTAAGAAAGGCAATATTTTCAGTTGGATATATAGGGTCTTTCGGATCAAACAAGAATGTAATATCAATTTTAAAGGTGGCGAAGCTCTTTGACAACAAAAACAACATAAAATTTGAGATATATGGCAGCGGACCGGAATATAAGAATCTCATAATGTTCAAGAACAAGAATAATATCCAGAATGTAGAATTCAAGGGATTTGCACCAGAGAACAAACTTATCGATATATATGATAGTTTTGATGTATTTTTCTTTCCAAGCATGCACGAAGGCTTCGGTTTGCCTATAATAGAGGCACAGGCAAGAGGCCTTCCCACAATTATATTTAAAAATGCGAGAATACCCAAAGAGACGCGAAAGGAATGTATTGAGATAAAAGATGAAAACGAGGCAAAATCCATGATACTAAGGCTAAAAAATAAAGAATATTCACGTGGCAAAATGGAAAGTGCATTAAAATATGCAAGAGGATTCACGTGGGAAAAGGTTTTGCAAAGGGTTTATAACATATACAATGACATATTGGGCAAATGATAATATGAAAAAAATATCGCTCATTATATTCTCAAGGAATGATACGGAAGATGCCCTAAATTTAATAAAAGACATGCATGATACTGTAGATGAGATAGTTATCATAGACCAGAGCGATAAGAAGAAGCATGAAATGCTATTCAAAGAGAAAAAGCATTCCCATCTTAATAAATTAAAGATATTCTATTGCATTGCGCTAGGCGATCCAGCACCATTGAGGCATTATGGTCTTAGCAAGTGCACAGGAGAGTGGGTTCTGCTGCTTGATACTGACGAAAGGCTGAGCAAACCATTAAAATCTGATTTAAGAAAAATAATCAGCAACGCAGATTGCGACGGATTTGCAATAAGAAGACTAGAACACATAAAAAATTATAATAATGGATCCACATGGCAGATTAGGCTCTATAAAAAAGCAAAAGTGGAATATAGGGGATTTACCCACGAACAAGCATTGATTCATGGTAATCTCTGCCATCTCCAAAAACAGGATTATTATATAGACCATTTTGTAGACTATAATGCAAGGCCCAGGGAATACGGTTCATTAGAAAAATTCTGGAATAGACTCTCATACAATGCATACAACAACCTTATGCTTGATTTTTTCTACAAAGTAAGTTTGCCAAAAGGCGGAAGCGACAATCTATCTTTCGGAGCAAAACTTCTGAAATATACTTTATCTGCGTATGAACGTCTGACTTTAAAGAAATTAGACCAGGAACTTAGCTATTTTGACTATTTCATCTTCTTTTGGATAAATTCAGTTGCATTCAACCTAAAATTCCATAATTTTAAAGGGATGATAAAAGCTCCAATGCATGCAATTCGTATGGCAAACAAGATACAAACATGGAAAAATGAACCAGATTCAGATAAGATATTCAGAATAGCACAGGTAATAAGTGAAGTTGGTGTAATAAAATACTTGAAACTCGACAAAGAGGAAACTATAAAAAAACTGATAAATAAATATAAGAATAAGGAACAGGGAATAAATCTTTTAATACATCTCCTAAAGAAGAGATATAAGGAATATGCCAAGAGCAACAAGGTTGTATAAAATGGAAAAGATTCTAATAACAGGTGCAACAGGGTTCATAGGAAAGGAATTAGCTGAAAAGCTTGCAGAAGATAGCGAGAACGAAGTGCATACACTAGAAAGATACGTAACAGGCAGATATTCATTGGACAGCAAGGCAATGATAAACCACTATGCAAACCTATCGGACTATACTGCAGTCAGAAACATAATAAGGGAAGTAAAGCCTGATTACGTAATGCACCTTGCTGCAGTAAGTGCAGTAAGTTTTTCATATGACCATTATATAGAGGTGGGCGAGGCAAACTATCTTGGAACAATAAATCTTGCAGAGGCATGCTACAGGGAAGTTCCAAACTTCAAACAATTCATTGCGGCAGGAACGAGTGAGGAATATGGCATGTACTTAAAAGATACAAACAGCATGCTTAATGAAAATTCAAATCTGGAACCAAACAGTCCATATGCTGTTGCGAAGGTTGCAGCAGATTATTATCTAAGATACATGGGGGAGGCGTATAAATTCCCATACACGATATTGAGGCCGTTCAACACGTATGGAAGACGTTACAATACGCATTTCTTCATAGAGCGCACAATATCTCAGATGCTGAAAGGAGGGGAAGTAAGGCTCGGAGACCCAACAGCAGTCCGCGACTGGCTCTACGTTGATGATCATGTCAATGGATATCTGAAAGCAATGGGCAATGAAAACGCCATAGGCGAAACGTTTAATCTATGCACAGGAAAGGGCTATACAACAAAAGAAACTGCAGAGCTTATAGCAAAACTTACAGGTTTTGGCGGCAAAATACAATGGCACTCCACGCCATCAAGGCCTCTAGACGCAAGGATACTGATAGGAGACAATTCAAAGGCAAGGAAACTGTTGGGGTGGGAACCGAAATG
>JAJZLN010000007.1 GCA_021803425.1 Microcaldota archaeon
ATGCGCATCTCCGACAAGGAGGATTTAAATAAATATAATCATTTTGTAAGTGTTTGGTGATGTTATAGTAAAAGGCAAGGCTAATTCCGCGGAAATCAGTAGCGTAGACGAATACATAGCAAAATGCCCTGAAGAAGTACAAGACAAATTAAAGGAGATTAGAAATGCAATACGAGAAGCAGCACCTGGCGCTACAGAGCGCACAGATTACTTCCAAATGCCTGGATATTCCTACGAGGGGTATGATTATGATGGAATGTTTGCTTGGTTTAGTTTTAAGAAGCCATATATACGTCTTCACTTGCGCCCTCCAGTGATTCAAGAACATAAAAAAGAGCTAGCAGGTTGTATTACAACTAAAGCTATTGTTAGTTTTCCGGCAGGTAAATGGCCTTCAGTTGCATTAGTAAAGAAGCTAGTGAAAGCAAGTTTAAATGTAATGAAGGATAAATATTGATTCTGTACATTTTCTATAAGTAATCTCTTGAAGCGCATCGCCAGATGCACAAGATGTGCGTCGGGCACATCTCCGGCAAGGAGGGTTTTTAGACGGATTTTTGCTCCTTATCATATTGGCGTGAATAATATATAACAATTTAAATAATTTCGGTCATATTCTAGTATTCTGATGTAACATGGCCAAGAAGAGTCTAAACTATGTCATTATCCTAATTATTGCAGTAGTAATATCTATAATTGCTGTACTCCTGCTAACAATGGGATTGCCTGGCACGCACGCAGAAAATCCCAGCGCGTTGGATCCTTTTGCCCATCTGGGCAATGCCTCGTTCGCCTTGGTCGCGCCGCATAGTGTTTTGGCAGCCAACGGCCAGTTTGCGCCACTGGCAAGGGAGAGATATGATTTCAGGTATGCTGATGCATCTAATTTCACAAACGTCCAGAATTCCACCTTCATAGTAATTGTAGTAAACAGCAGTAATGATGCATACGCGCAACTTACACTGAAGGCCATCAATACCACAGAGCTTGACAATGCTCTCAATTACACAAAAGGCGCAATGATAAGCAAGGATAATGTATGGGAGCGCGGCCAGACCGTGTTTCTGTTAATAGGGTACAACGCAAGCTCGCTTTCTTCGGCACTGTTGAGTTTTTTTGTTAAAAGCCCTGTCTACGCCCCAAAGCAGTTTAGTGCCAGATTCGTGAATGAGAGCGGCAAGGCATCTGGCGACCCGATAATGGATGCGGTTCTTGACGGCACTTATGAGCTCAGTCCACATGACAGCGCACTTCCATATCCATATAGCTATTACGATAACTTTGCATACCTGATATATTATGCTCCTGTGATAACCTCGATAGTTCCTGGATTGGAAGGCAACAGTTCGGGTGTTGGATTACCGCTGTTTGCTCCAATATGCATGCCGCCCCCTCCTCCTCCTGGAGGTGGTTCATCGATGTGCGTGGGCGATTATGCTGCAATGCCAATGCTGCAGGTAGGAAGTGCGCCCCCTTTGCGCCCGCAATGGAGCTATGATACTGGAGACTGCGATTTCTTTGGCATAGATGATTGCATAGATGCCGAGGGATGGTCGGCTTCGGGACTGAACCCGCAGCTTCCCTACAGCGAGATACCAAGCGTCTACTTCGGAGTCACTTTTACTGGAAGTCCTGTCCCTCCGTCGATGGATGGCACATTTGGCCCTGTGTCAGCCAGCCTTCCGATCACTTGGTGGGTTTATGGACCGGACTCGTTCGGAGAGTCGACTGGTGGGTTCCAATCCAGCTTATCTGGGGTTATGAACGAGTCTGAGACTGCGCTGCTGATCAACGCAGGTGTTGATATGTTCTCTGCGCCCATTGGCGAAACCCCTGTCGGCAATTTTACCGTATACAACGCAACAAACTCCTCTTCTACGTATTCGTGCGGCAGCGAAATATGCGGAATGAGATTCAACTACACCATATATGCGCTCCTTAATGTGTCAGCCACTATACCCGGGAACGCGTCGGTGGCGTCTCCGCGAGGATATTCGCCAAAGTCGCAGCTTAACTATTCGCCAGTGCTGGAACCTGTGTCGCTCTCTACGCCCAAAATTGTGAAAACCTCTGCGGAGACATACTACTTCAGCTACTGGAGTGTCTACTCCGAGCTGGCAGGCAACCAATACTACAAAAGATACAGCACATCAGATATAACATTCCAGCTTATAGGACCAACGCAGGCCAGGGCTATATACACAACAAATGCCACTGCGGCCAGCGGTCCCGGCAATGTTACAATATACAGCGATTATATCCCTATGTTCCAGTTTGGGTCATGTTCTAACAACCCTGCGAACTGCACGAAGTACGGAGTTTATTACCGGATACCAAATGTCTCTGTGTCCATATCGATACCTGGGGGGAAGGCGGTATTTTCGGGGGCCACAAATGCAACAGCAACGGCAGTTACTGGAAAGCTTTCAGGCGGGTGCTACAATGTTGCCGTTTCTAAACCGGGTTACAATCTTTTCGCAGATCCGAATCCACTATGCGTCAACGGCGCAACATCGTTGTTCCTAGTCGATACTGATCCCTATATATTCAATATAACGTGGCCGTCATCATATCCGTATGCACTTGCGCCTGTCAACGGCACCATACCAATTAACGTATCCGTGCGCTATGCCAGCACCGGGGCGTCTGCAGGAAATTCCTCAAGGTATCTATATGCGCACACCACTTCGGGCATAATGGAGGGATACTCTTCTGGGCGCATAGTAAACGGCTATTCAAACCTCTCATCAAACGGAACTGCAGACTTTTTGTGGGAGGTTGGCAAAACTCCCGGTATACACGGAATAAACTTTACGATCGGCGTGGGATGGCCCATGCTGTCGGAATCCTACTTTATGCCAGTGGTTGCCTATTCCGGCAATTATTTGAGGACAGAGTTGAACATAAGCCTTTCAAATACAACAGAATACGCTTCTCCGGGAGAGTCTTTCGCAGACAACATAACCGTAAGACTGTGCAGAACGTATCTCATTTCAAACAGGACGCTACCGTGCATTCCTTTAGCGCCGAACGCTGCAAATATGTCATTGGCATACGTGAATGACAGACCAGCCAATTCCACATATGCATTCGTGCCTAATCCTTCCGCCGTGAACTCAAAGTCGCTTGATGACACTACGGCCCTTCACATATCACTTGGCAATAGCGTGGTAAGTAGTCTGTATGTAGCGCACATCACGGCTACAATGTCAACGGCCAACGGGGTTTACAATGCGACTGTGCCACTGCTAATGCATGTATCCAAGAACGGCAGCGCCAGCACAACTACCACAGTAACGCCCACCACATCCATGACTACCACTATACCTGGTGGTTCTGGTTACGGCGCATTGAATGTAACAGTGCTCTTCAACGGCGCTCCGGCAGATGCAGCGCAGGTGCGGGCATTTTCGCCTGGTGTTCAAAGCTATAGCGGGTGGTACACAGGGTCCAATGGGGAATACAACACAGGATTCATTATAATCCCTGGATCATACGAGGTCGATGCTACGTACGACAACATAACCAACAGTACCAATTACCTGAATGTAAGCGCAGGAAAGGTGACATTTGTAAATATAGAAATATATGGTGCGGTAAACACAACTACAATGTCATCGTCATCTACGACCACCACTACTTCGATGACATCCACTTCTTCCACCAGCACGACATCGTCTTCAACAACTACCGTGCAATCGGGCTATTACTCATGTAATTTATGTTATCAGATCATAATTGGCGGCGATTCGTGCCCACCAAGCTGCCCTACATCAATTTCGTGCAATAAATTTGGAGGATTCGAGTGCACGTAGGTGGGCCAGACAGTCTGTGGCACGGGGGTTGCACCTGAAGCGCATCGCCCGAAGCAGGGATCGAACCTGCGACATCCTGGTTAACAGCCAGGCGCTCTACCACTGAGCTACTCGGGCATTTTAAAAAACGGAAAAGGTTCAGCGAGATTTATTATCTTGGCATACATATATGAATGCTCCCCAATATGTTCTGTAAAATCAACTTTATCATCGCTATATTTATACCTTGCGAAGTTTCCGTGCGGCTTATCCTTAACAATGCAATAATACAGGGCGCTTTTTAAATCAGATATCTCATCTACCATATCAAATCCGCAGAGTATTTCCCTTCCTTTATAATCAAATCCGTAAAGGGCGGGAAGCGATTCGTTTTTCACACCTTTTTTAACAGACGCTGCAACAATGTCCTCAACCGTCGAAGCCAAAATCATGATGATGTCCTTTCGCTTTACGCTATCCACTTCCTTGAAGTCTGCGTGCTCAATATTCATTATATTTATGTAATGCCCGTGATGGTCTGGCTTGTCCACAAAATGCGCATTTTCAAACTGCCCATAAGCTGAAGGATATGTATACTCTATCATCCTTTCATGCCTGCTTAAGTTGATGTAATATGCAATGCTTGTATCTCCGATGTTTTCTCCAAATGCCATCATCCTCAACGTATTCCCGTATTTTATCAGGAGCAATGGAGAGCTTGTATAGTCAAAATTGCATACATACCTGGATATGTCGTCTAGCGATGTGGCCTTTACATATAAGATTTTACTAAATCCGCCATTTCCTTTTATTACACCACCTAGTGGATAAGCGATTTGTAAAGGTAAGAGAGAAGGAGCATGAATTCGTATGACGGGCCGAACACTATCGGCGATAGCACCACTCCCTGTCCCACCGCAGAGTAATCGTTGAGCAGGTTTGGCTGCGCAACAAGGCTTATGAGATATGATCTGCTTATTAAAGGATTTGTAGTTGAACTTACCGTGAGATTGAACTGGTAAGTTCCCGGCGTGCTTACAAACACTGGATAGACATAGCTTGATGAAGTCGAATGTAAAGCAACAACTTGGTCAGACAGGTTCCATGCAGGCAGACCGTAAAGGTTTATGTCGAAAGGATCATCAGAGATGCCCGTGTTATTTATAGTAACATATAAATTTGTTGGTTCATTTATGCCTGAGCTTATGTTAGTCGGGTTTACTGAAAGCCTGAACACATTTGGCGTTACGTTAACATAGGCATTGACTGTAATGTTTCCCAGTTTGGAATAATTCTGTATGTTTATTGCCTTTATTGTAATATTGTATATGCCATATGCCGCATGCGGAGCCACCGTAATCTTTATCTTCATGGGGTTTTCGTACAATGGCGACGGCTGCGCAGACCATCCTTGTGGCAGGTTTATTGCCTCCATCCTGTCCCAGCCGATGTTGACAAGCAGCCCGCTTTCATTTGTGGTAGTTGCAGATGCAGACACATAGAAGCTCTGGCCAGGCCCGATGTTTCCGAGAAACAGACCCTGATTATTAGTAAGTGTCCCGGCAACCGGACCAGTCACATTCAAGTACATCGCATTTGCAATTGCGATAAATGATATAGCAAGCATCAATGCGCGAAGCCCATATCCGGACATCTAATCAACATACCTATAGCAAGCTAAAGTTAAAAATCCTTTGGCGGGCCAAGAAATCTAGGGAGGACTGTGCTCCAGCTCGGAGACGAATCGGCCCGCAATCAGAAATCTTCGCTATTTCATACCAGGTTTCCATATCTATGCGCTGCACAAAGGAATATTTCCTTTCTACGGCATATATTGTATTGTTTCTGGGTGGTTAGGCTATACCATGTGCGTTATTGTTGCATACAAATCCATGATATATCCGTTCGTAGTGCATATGGCACAATTCATCAAAATGCAGATCTTTTAATCGCTATTATCATGCCTTCAATCTCATAAAGCCTTTCATTTGCAGCCTTCCTTATCCTTGCTTCAGGATCGCGCGATGCAAGCTGCTTTAAGACAGCCACAGGCATCACATATCTTATAGCCTTTTCCCTGGCTGCAGTGTCTATAAAAGCATGCTTCCTTAATTCTTCATAATTCGGCCATGTCCTTATCGAGCCGTCTGGCTTGGAGACCCCTATAAAAGGCACATTTACCGAGCAGTTTGTCGCTATGAATATGAGCGCTTCCTGATTATTCTTGCGTATGAAATTATCCAGTTCTTCTGCCGTAACCCCGTTCCTGCGGATCTCTTTTTGCTCCTTATTAAGCTTTACTGAAAATATCATACGCCTGTTTCACCTTTTTGTATTTTGTGCAGTTTCAGTTAATTTCCGTTCAATATTCCGCATTGCGATGTTCATGAAACATCAATGCTGTCCTCAGAGTATCCTAGGTTGAGAAGGGCTTTTTTCACTGCATCCTTATGCTCTCCCTGGAGTTCTATCATGCCATTTTTGTGCGTCCCTCCGCATGCAAGCTGTCTTTTAAGCTCCTTTGCCGTCTTTTCAAGTTCGTCGCCTCCAAGACCTGTTACAATAGTCATATACTTCCTGAATTTTTTCTTTTCCATGTAAACTTTTATTTTTCTGTTAGTCTCCCTGTCAAGTATATCACATACGCAGATTTCCTTGGGCAGTCCGCATTTAGGGCATATCTCTGGCATTAAGATTTGGCACCTCTCTCGTTAAGCAGTGTAAGCACCTGTGCTATCGTCCTTCGCATCTCCCTCAATTTTATCTTCTTGCTTGCCACTCCGGTCGAAGCTATGTTTCTCTTCTCTACGGCTATCTCGAGCCTGAGGTCCTTAAGCTTTGAAATAAGTGCATCATTCGAAAGCGATTTTAAATCCTTTATCTTCATTTCAATCAATCCAAGCATAAACATTTGATTAAATCCAGATATTTATTACTTTGCAGCTGCAATGCTCTTTGGCAGCGCTATCTTTTTCAGTTCGGTTGATGGGAACTTCGTGCCCGGTTGCACTATCCGTACCTGTATCCCTATTGCTCCATATTTAGGATACGACGCTACCTTTGCCTCGTCTATGAGCGTAGTCACATGGCCTGCCTTCGGAAGATACCCAAGCCTTACCTTTATTGATCTGGCTTTGGCACCTTTAGCTGCAAGCTTGCCCTGAGCTATTATCTCGGCTCCAAGCGCACCGTTCGACATTATTTCTCTTATTGCCGAGTGAAGCAGCCTTCTGGCATTTATTCCCCTTTCAAGTGAATTTGCTATGTATCTTGCCACAAGCCTTGGCTCCAGTTTCTGGTTCTTTACCTCTGCAACACTTATCTGCGGATTCTCTATCCCGAATTTCTTCTTCATGTTTTCTGTGAGGCTGTCTATTGTTTCCCCTCCCCTGCCTATGACCTTTCCCGGATTTGTAACGTAAACTGTTATCCTTGTAATTATCGGAGTCCTCTGTATGTCGACCCTTGAAAATCCGGCCCTTATCAACTTCTTTTCAAGGAACTTGGATATGTTGTTCTTTATCATCAAGTCCTCTATAAATCTTCTTTCCATTACCATATAATCACGCAATCTGCGCAGCAGGTATTTCCGGCGTACTTTCTGCTACCGCCTTAATCTCCTTTTTCTTGTCTGCCTGCTTTGGCAGCCGCTTCTTTGCTGTGGCCTTTTCCTTCCTGTTTTTGTCTTCAGTTTCCGTATTTATTTGCTTGTTCCTCTTCCTTATGAAATATTTCATGTTTTTTGTAAGATTGTTTGAATATTCGTTCCCAAGCACTATCTCAATCTTTGCGTATTCTATATCGCTGTGGTTTATCGCAGATTGGCCGTACATGCCTCTTCCCCATGCAAGGCTTCCCTTTGACGGATATCTGCGCTCTATGCGCGTCTTGTTTGCCGATGCGCATACTATTACCATATCCTCGCCAGACTTGCCGGCATTTTTGGCATTTGCTATGGCATTCGACAAGGTTTTGATTACTTCCGATGCTGCCCTTGTCGGGTATCCTCCCTTTGCGCCTCCAAGTTCGTGCCTCGATCCCATGTGCTTGTTGTGCCTCCTGTAAAGTATTGCATGCTCCTTATGCACTACCATATCCAGCACGTCCAGTGCATCAGATGCTCTCAGGTAGCGTATAGAATCGCATACTGCTCCGAGGTCTTTGTAACTCGCGTTTACATCGTGGCTCTGGGCAAATACGAAATCATCCCCTTTGAGATTGAATGAATAGTTCATCACTTCACCGCCAAGAATTTGCTTCCTCTTGTAGCCCTTATTCCAGGTGCCGAATGCACAACGTGCTTTACTGTGTATGCAAATTCGCCAAGCCTATGCCCTACCATGTCCATGGATATGTTCAAGTCGTTGAAAGACTTGCCGTTGTACACGGAGAATTTCATGTTCACCCACCCTGGAAGTATAACGGCTTCTCTAGAATGGGTTTTGATTGCCTTTCCGCTGCCTGATTTCTTGGCTTTGTCAACCTTATTTATAAGCTCCTTGTAAGACTGCCCCATTCTTTTAATTGCGCGCCTCTGCCTTGATTTTATGATCTTTGAGAAATCGTCTACGCTCATCTTCTGGAGCTCTTCAAGCGTCTTTCCCCTAAATGTCGTTATTCTTGGCATGTTCAACCACTCTTCTTCCTGCCCACTCTTCTTGCGGCTATATGTCCTACCTTTGCTCCTGGAGGTGCATTCCTAGAAACCATACTCGATGCTCCCTTGTGGTGCTGCTTGCCTCCGAACGGATGGTCCACCGGGTTGCATTTTACTCCCCTGTTAACCGGCCACTTAGCATTTGTTGCATGGTACATATAATGGCTTGTACCTGCCTTCATGATCGGCTGCGAAGTCACTCCTCCTCCTGCTATTGCGCCTATCTCTGCCCTGCAGGCTGGGCTTAAGTCCAAGGCCTTTTTCGACGGAAGCAGTACATTCACTTTGTTTTCAGAATGCGATTTTATTGTGGCATAGCCTCCTGCCGACCTTGCAATTTTTCCTCCGTCCCCAGGCCTCATTTCAACATTGTATACAAGCATTCCATCAGGTATTGAATTGAGCGGAACGATGCTTCCAAGTGAAATTTCCGCTGCAGTGCCTTCTTGTATCTTATCGCTTATCTTTATGCCTTCTGGTGCGAGCAACACAGATTCACTGAAATCGTCGTATCTGACTTTCATGAGCAGGGCGGTATGGCCTGGATCATCTATGAAGTCAACAACTTCGCCAAATATCTTGCCTTCAACCTGCGTGCTCCTAAAATTAACGTCAGCCTTGAATGTGTTAGGTGGTTTTCTGTAGGCATTGCTTCCCTTTCCGCGCCGTTGTTGTTTCAATCGCTTTCCCATCGTTTTCACTATTTATCTAATTCTATACCAGTTTAAGCTTTCTTGCCACTTCCCCTGCCTTGTATTCGGGCTTAAGCCTTATGAAAGCCTTCTTGAAGTTCTTTATTGACATAGAGGTATTTATGCTTTCCACTTTAACTCCAAACACCTCCTCAAATTCCTTTTTTATCTCTTTCTTGTTGGATCTGAAGTCCACAATATACGATATTGTGTTGTTCTTATCTATCATGCCCAGCGCTTTTTCTGTTGATATTGGATATAATAATGAAGTCATGCCTCTCTCCTCTTCTTTATTGCTTCTTCCGATATTGCCGCATTTATCGCAGATAATGCGCCCTCGGTCCATATGGATAGGCGCGGTTCACCGCCAGGCGCAAGTTTCTCCACAGTAAGCTCATTTACAGGGCATACGTCCACGCCTGGTATATTTCTTCCTGCGCGCTCCACTGCACCAGTAGATTTAGATACTATAAGTACACTCTTTCTGAATTTTCTTACCCCTGAAAGCCTCTTAAGCCCCTTTCTTATTTTTGGCGCATGCGATTTCTCCAGGTCCTTAGAGGCTCCAAGTGCGGCAAGGATCTTTACGAGCTCCTTTGACTTTGAGACCTGTTCAATTCCATCTTCAACTACCAACGGCAAGTCCTTGGAATCTATTTCATACCTTGCCCTTATGAGCGCAGAATCTGAGCATCCGGCAACTGCGGATTTTAATGCCAATGCATATTCCCTGCTGTTTATTCTTTCTTCAAGTATTTTTTCTATCTTGTGTGGGTGTGCTCTCCTTCCCTTAACCGCTGAAGGTATTCTTCTTACGTCTCCCATCGCTCCTCCACCCAATTTCTGGCGTGGCCTTATTGCTATACCCATATGTCTTCCTCTTCTGTATGCAGCGCTGTATTTTCCAACATATACTGCCGTGGTCTGCAAGCCTGCAAGGAGATAGTTTCCCTGCGGTTGATATCTTTTGCTCTGCTCTGACAGGATTGCCCTCATTACAATGTCTCGCCTGAATCTTCCGGCAAACACGTTGGGAAGCTCTATGTCCTTCTTTACTTTTCCTTCAATAGAATATACATTCATTCATAATCACTGTTTTGACGCAATTGAAATATAATTTATCTGCGGAACTTTCTTTGGCGCAGAGCTTCTTATGGATTTTCTGAATCTAAGGAGCCTCCTTGCAGGTCCAGGTATGGAGCCGTCAAGAACAACAAAATCATTTTTCACAATTCCATAGTTTAAGAATCCGCCCTTCACGTTTATCTGCGATACGTCCTTTTCACTGCCTATCTTGAGGACTCTCTTGTTAAGTTCGGTCCTGTAATTGTACCCCATATGGCCTGAATGCGGCACAGTGAACATTACTTTTGCAGGATGCCATGGGCCGAGAACTCCGAGATGGCGCACCTTTCCGGTGGCTTTCCTATAATTCCTTGCAACCCCGAACCTTTTTATTACCCCTGCCCATCCCTTACCTTTTGATATTGATGTTACATCAATGTAGTCCCCTTCGCTAAGTATGTCCGATATCTTGATTTCCTTGCCAATGAATTTCTCTATAAAAGACAGCTTCTCTGCAACGTCCTTGCCGCCGACATGAAGCTCAAATCTCATAACCTTCTTATTCCCGAATCCCAGGTTGCTCGCATCCGAGAATGCAAGAGCAGTTGCATCAATAAATTCTGAAGATCTTGTTTTAAGTTCATTAATTTTCTCCGAGCCTTTGTTTATGCCTACCCTCTTTGCAAGGTTGGCGTCGTATGTTTCTGCAGAAGGCTGCCTGTAAAGGTATTTTTTACCATAAAATCTTATTCCATATATGAATATCTTAGGTATTTCCAGTATTGTTGCTGCCCTTGCAATTTCAGTGCCTTTTGAAGGTGATTCCCTATCATCAATCATCATTATGTGCGTCATGCCTGCCTTGAATGCAACCCCTCCAAGCAATCCCTGCTCTGCTACGCTCTTCCACGTCCTGACTCTGGGCATCTGCTTCTTAGCCCTCCGGTGCGGCCAATATTCCATTGACCCTTTTCGCATGCTCATAACTAGCACTCCTTAAAAAAGGAAAGGTATTAACTATTCCCTTAAATACATTTATATTACTATCTTCAAATCCCTGCGTTATGGAATTCCATAGGATTATCCTATGTATTTTGCATATGAAATAATCCGAGTTGCGCATGAAACCTGTTTATGTCAGCTTCACGGAGAACCTTGCGATTCTCTGTATCAGGATTCTGGGCTCGTACTCTGATGAGGCATTATATCCTATCCACACATATCCTGACATGCTTGTACCTATTGCATTTGAAGTTATAAGCTGTCCAAGTTCATCTGGGGTGAAGCTCGCCGGATAAAATATCCATCCCTTGCCTATATACATTGTGACTGAATTTGTAGTGCCGCTTTGAAAGTATGCTATTGTGCCGCTGGAAGGAGGCGCATGATCAACGCCGATTTGCGTTGCTGCAGGCAGAGGCACGTTTACTGAGAATACTGCTGGACCGAAATTACTTAAAAGTGTTGTATTTTCTAAAGATATAGCTACCAGTGCATTGTATTCTGGCTGGCCAGAAGCCTGGCCTACCGTGAACGTAAGCATGGCGAGCGTGTTTGTAGGAGTGCCGGGAGGAAGTATGTTTGTGAGGGTCATGTTGGTGCAGAGAAATCCCGATTCAGATATGCAGCTCGTTCCTAGATTGTTGTTGCTGAAAACTCCGAGAGAGAAGAGCGCGATCAGCACGATCGCGATTATGAGTATAGCCCATCCGTACGTCATCAGGTACTCCATCGCGCTCTGGAGCTTTACAGCCATCCGCATAATCTTATGTTTCTTGATGAAGATTAATATCAGTTGTGTTTTATTACTCTTGATTTTACAGTATGCATCTTCGATTTCATTGTATCATGCATCTAAACCACGAGCGTATCAGGCGCGTACATTAAATATCCCTATGTTATGGGCACCGTAATCCTGGCAACTCTCTGCACCATCATCCTTTTGCCAGATGGAGAAGTGCTGTTGTATCCTATCCATGCATATCCATTGAAAACGTGTCCTATGGAATTTGAGCCAAGGTTATAAACGCTCTGCAGTCCTCCTTGGCTCTGAAGGTTGCTGTTGCTTTGGTACCATATATATCCCCCACCCATTTCTATTGTTACGGAATTTGTAGCGCCGCTCTGGAATGTGGGTACGGTTCCAGCATATGCGGATCCAATCTGTGCTGACATTGGCCATGGAATATGGGTGGAGAAGAACGGTATTATTGTGGTATTTTCTGGAGATATTATTATTAGTGCATTATATATTGCGGAGCCTGTTGCTTGTCCCAAATTGAATCTTAGTATTGCTATTGTATTTGTATCTGCTCCTGCTGGAAGAATGTTAACCAATGTCAAGTTGCTGCACTCGAATCCGGATTCTGCAATGCAGCTCGTTCCGAGATTGTTGCTGCTGAAAACTCCGAGAGAGAAGAGCGCGATCAGCACGATCGCGATTATGAGTATAGCCCATCCGTACGTCATCAGGTACTCCATCGCGCTCTGGAGCTTTACAGCCACCCGCATAATCTTATGTTTCCTGATGAAGATTAATATCAGTTATGCTTTGTTTCTGCCGAGCTTCTGGTGCGCCTTCCCAAGCTCCCTTGTTGCAAGCGCAGAAAGCAGGTTCAGCTCTCCGGCCAAAACCACAGACGCTATTATCTCTGCAAGCTTCATTGCATTGCTGCCTGCTGGATTTCCCGGTCCGCATACATTCATCAGCGACAGCGCCTCCTTCTGGGTAGGCAAACCCGTGCCTCCCCCTACTGTCCCAATCTCCAACGCTGGCAGAGTGACTGCAATATAAAGGTCTCTACCTCTTGCTTCTGTCCATGTATATCCGCTGCTGCTTTCCACTACCTGTGCCACATCCTGCCCTGTCGCAAGGAACATTGCAGCTATCGTGTTTGCAAAATGAGCATTGAATTGGGTAGCGCTCCCTGCGCGTGCGCTGCCTGCCCAATTTTTCCTCAGATTGACGTTGTTTACTGCATCTGCATCTGTCTTGAATATGTTCTTCAGCACGTCTTCTTTCACTACAACTTCAGCAACAACCGTCTTTCCCCTTCCGTTTATGCTGTTTATCAATGATTGTTTTTTGTCTGAACATACGTTTCCGCTTACGGCTATAAGCTTCGCTCCCTCAAAATGTTCTTCTATGAAGTTGCATCCTGCTTCTGTAGCTACAGTGGCCATGTTCATGCCCATTGCGTCTCCGGTTTTGTACGTGAACCTTAAGAATACGTTAGTTCCAGTTACCAACGGCTGTATATCTTCAAGTCTTCCATGGTTAGTTGTTTTTTCTGCAGCGCTCTTTATCTTCTTGAAGTTTTTGGGAAGCCATTCAAGGAATTTTTCAATGTCTACTATAGAATCAAACTGAAATACCGGACCTCTTGTCATTCCATCCTTTATTACTCTTACTGTAGAGCCGCCGCTTGCATTTATCGCCTTTATGCCCCTGCTTATACTGGCTATCAATGCTCCCTCTGTTGTTGAGAGCGGCACATATGTCTCTCCTGCAAAATATGCACCATTCACTTTTAATGGGCCTGCAACTCCTATGGGTATGCTCGTCATCCCTATAACATTCTCAGCATTTTTTCCTTTTATCAAGGAATAGTCTATTTTTGCAGAGCCGATGTTAGCAAGCGAAACGCCTTCAAGTTTTTCAATCCCCTTCCTCCTGATTTCAACAGCATCACCTGCTTCCGCAAGCCTGTCTATCTCATGCAGGGCAATCTCTCCTCTCACGACTTTTTTTATCAATTCTTCCTTATTTTCCACTGAATCATCCAATTGTGCTTCTAATTGGAGAATGAGACCTTATTTAAAGCGCGATATTAAAGTTTGTTGATTGTCTAATCCCAGGCATCATTTAAAAACCATTAAAGTTACAGGAATGACGAATACGGATATTAAACTATCTGTACTCATATTTGTTGTTTGCTATGGCAAGCGTTTCTGTAAGAATAGTCGGTGCGAACGGCGACGGGGTAGAATCCAGCGGCGCGCTTCTTATAAAAGTGGCAACCAGAAATGGGCTAAACGTTTTTGGATACAGGGGATACCAATCAATAATACGCGGTGGGCACGTATGGTACCAGATAAGGATATCCGATTCAAAGCTCTACAGCCACGGCGAGGGCATAGACATCCTTATAGCTCTTAATCAAGATTCAATAACTTACCAGAAAAGCCATCTTAATCCAAATGCAATAGTAATTTATGATCCGTCAAAGATAAAAGTGGACGAGCTCGACGCTACGAAATTCAGGCTTGTAAAGCTTCCGATGCTTGACATTGCAATAGAAGTGAGTGGAGATCCGATAATGAGGAATACCGTTGCAATAGGCGCAGCACTAAAATTCATTGGCATAGACATAAGTGTATTCAATGAAGTCATCAAAAGCATGTTCGGCAGGAAGGGCGAGAAGGTAGTTGAGAGTAACATAAAGGCAGCTTCAAGAGGATACGACAGCGAAGGCGTTTCAATGGTCTTCAACATAAAAGGAGACGGAAAACAGAGGTACGCACTTGATGGCAACACTGCACTATCCATAGGCGCGTACGCAAGCGGATGCAAATTCTATGCGGCATATCCAATGACTCCTGCAAGCAGCATATTGCATTGGTTTGCAGCACATGAAAATAAAGGAGTCATGCCCAAGCAGACAGAGGACGAGATCGCCGCGATAAACATGACGATAGGCGCCGCAAGCGCAGGAGCCAGGGCGATGTGCGGAACCAGCGGCGGAGGATTTTCGTTAATGGTGGAAGGGCTTGGCCTGGCCGGAATGCTTGAAACACCAATAGTTGTAGTGGAATCCCAAAGAACCGGACCCAGCACAGGTCTCCCTACAAAGACAGAGCAGGCAGACCTCCTGTTTGTGATGCACGCCTCCCAAGGGGAATTTCCCAGAATAGTCGTTGCACCAAGGAGCATAGAGGAGAGCTTCAAGATAGCAAGCGAGGCATTCAACCTTGCAGACAGATACCAATGTCCAGTGCTGATAATGATGGATTTGTATCTTTCAGAGCATATCGAAAGCATTGACGGATTTGATTTCGACAGCATAACAATCGATAGGGGCAAGATAGTGACGCAGAAAACTGATGAAGGAAGATTCAAGAGATACTTGATCACAGAAGACGGCATATCGCCAAGGTCTTTTCCGGGTGCAAGAGGTCTCGAATTCATTGCAGGCAGCGATGAGCACAACGAATATGGCGATTTGATAAGCGATGCTTTTGCAGGGATTGATTCTTCCATAGAAATAAGAAATAAGATGCATGAGAAGAGGATGAGGAAGATGGATACCATGCTCAAGAATGAGAGCATCTTCGTCCCTCACATTGAAAATGAAAATGCAGATTACTTTTTAGTAACTTTCGGTTCAACTACCATTCCTGCCCGCGAAGCTGTCGAAATCCTAAAGTCCAAAGGGCTAAATTTTGGCATCATATCATTCAATTACATATTGCCGCTTGACAAGGAGAAGACAAAGGCGATGCTGCATGGAAAGAGGATGATAAATGTTGAAGCCAACTTTACAGGGCAGCTTGCAAAGGTAATAATGATGAATACTGGAATAGAGATAAAAGAAAGCATACTGAAGTATGATGGTGAAGCATTTACAGGAGAAAGCATAGCAAGCGAGGCGCTAAAGATTGTTAAAAAATGATGATATTATGCCAGGTTCAAATCCAACTGCAAACCAGAACACAAAGCAAAAGCAGAATTTTGCTTCAGGAGTAAAACCCATATGGTGTCCAGGATGCGGGGACTTTTCTGTAGAGGCGGCGTTAATGAAAGCAGTACAGGAGATAGGAATAGAGAAGGAGCGCGTTGTGATAGTTTCAGGAATAGGATGCAGCTCTGCAATGCCTCATCCGTTCAGCACATACGGCATACACAGCCTTCACGGACGTCTTCTCCCCGTCGCCGCAGGGGTCAAGCTCGCAAACGACGACCTCATAGTGATAGGCACTGGAGGCGACGGCGACGGTTATGGAATAGGAGTCGGCCATCTCATCCACAACGCAAGGAGAAATATTGATCTTACATATATAGTGATGAATAATGAAATATACGGTCTCACGACAGGCCAGGCTTCGCCAACGAGCCTTATCGGCGCAAAGACAAAGTCGACGCCATTCGGGTCGATAGAGACCCCTGAGAATCCCACTGCAATTGCAATATCTGCAGGAGCGACGTATGTGGCGCGCGCGTTTTCAGGCGATCCGATGCATATGGCAGAACTCATAAAGGGCGGAATACTGCATAAGGGGTTCTCAATCATAGACGTTTTCAGCCCCTGCGTAACATTCAACAACCTGAATACATACGACTGGTTCAGGCAGCGCGTGTATAAACTCGAGACTTCAGGTCACGACCCATCGGACAAAAGCAAGGCGATGGAGCGTTCCTTTGAAGCGGAGCAGACAGACTGGGCAAAGATACCGATAGGTCTTTTCTATAAGGCGGAAAAGCAGACATATTCGCAGCTCGACATCACGCTTCAGCAGGGTCCGCTGGTCAATCAGAAATTTCCGACAAAGCAGCAAGCATTAGAAATAATGGAGGAATACAGGTAACAAGGTAAAATGATGGCAGGAATAGTGGGATACGGAACTTATATACCGATATATCGGATAAGGGTAGAAGACATAGCCAAAGTATGGAATGAGGATGCCGAATCAATAAAAAAAGGGTTGAACATAAGCGAGAAGAGCGTTCCGGGACGCGATGAGGATGCAGCTACAATAGCGGTTGAGGCTGCGAGGAAGGCGATAAGGCACTCAGGCATAAGTGCGAAGGACATAGGCGCAATATATGTCGGTTCCGAGTCTCATCCGTATGCTGTGAAACCTACCGCAACCGTAGTGGCGCAGGCGATAGAGGCAAGTAACCGCATGATGTCTGCTGACCTTGAGTTTGCATGCAAGGCGGGGACTGCAGGGATGCAGATAGTGATGGGGCACGTCGACAGCAGCATGATAAAATACGGCATGGCAATAGGCAGCGACACCTCGCAGGGAAGGCCTGGGGACGCACTGGAGTATACCGCAAGCGCAGGAGGTTCAGCATTCATAATTGGGAAGGACAAGAAAGAGATCATTGCAGACATAATCAAGACTGTAAGCTTTTCTTCTGATACACCAGATTTCTGGAGAAGGGAGGGCGCCAAATATCCGTCTCACGGAGGCAGATTCACAGGCGAGCCTGGATATTTCAAGCACATAACAAACGCCTCAAAGATGCTTTTCGATGAGACCGGCATGAAGCCGTCGGATTTTGATTATGCAGTATTCCACCAGCCCAACGGCAAGTTCCCAATAAACGTTGCAATGCAGCTCGGATTCACTATGAAGCAGATAGAAAAAGGCCTTATGACTCCGATAATAGGCAACACCTATTCAGGAGCCTCGCTGATAGGGCTGGCTGCAACCCTTGACGAAGCCAAGGCTGGAGACAAGATAATGGTAACAAGCTTCGGTTCTGGCGCAGGGAGCGATTCTTTTGCAATAGAGGTCACAGAAAACATAGCCAAGAAGAGAAAGAGATCCGAGCCCGTAAGGAAGATGGCATCGCTTAACAAGAAGTATATAGATTATTCAATATACCTTAAGAACAGGGGTTCTATAAGGAAGGTTTAGTGTCAACATGAGAGATGTAGCTGTAATAGGAGTGGGTCTGACGAAATTCGGGGAGAGATGGAGCTCCGGATTGAAGGAGCTGCTTGCCGAGGCGGGAATAGCTGCGCTTGAGGATGCGAACATATCCAGCAATGACATAGAGATGCTTTACGGGGGCACAATGGCTTCAGGAAGGTTCATAGGCCAGGAGCATACTGCAGCACTAATGGCGGACCAGCTCGGATTCAAGAATACCCCTGCAGTGAGGATAGAGAATGCGTGCGCAAGCGGAGGAAGCGCGCTAAGGCAGGCATACATTTCAGTCGCAAGCGGAATACACGATATAGTCGTCGTGGGCGGTGTGGAAAAGATGACAGACGTCACTTCGGCGGAAGCTTCAACCGCTCTTGGAGG
Source organism: Microcaldota archaeon (assembly GCA_021803425.1). Taxonomy (GTDB): domain Archaea; phylum Micrarchaeota; class Micrarchaeia; order Micrarchaeales; family CABMGC01; genus JAJZNA01. The sequence continues at coordinate 18,249 of JAJZLN010000007.1, forward strand.
AGCTGGCGACCAGGAATGGGAACTATTTCAGGGGATAACCTTCCCAGGGCTTTATGCGCTCATTGCGAAGAGGCATATGTATGAGTACGGGACTACCGAGGAGCAGCTCGCAAGCGTCGCAGTAAAGAATCACGAGAATGCATGCAAGAACCAACTTGCGCAGTTCAAGAAGAGGATATCTATAGAAGAGGTAATGAAATCGAAGATGGTTTCAGATCCGTTGAAGCTGCTGGACTGCTCCCCAATATCAGACGGGGCTGCCGTTGCTGTGCTTGCGCCCCTTGACAAGGCCAGAAAATACAATGACACTCCAATAAAGATACTCTCAAGCTCCCAGGCCAGCGACACGCTAAGGCTTGCTGAAAGGGATAGCCTTACAGAGCTCAAGGCTACAAAAATAGCTTCACAGCTCGCATATAAGCACGCGAAGCTTGAACCAAAGGACATAGATGTTGTAGAAGTGCATGACTGCTTCACTATAGCCGAGATACTTGCGATGGAGGACCTCGGATTTTACAAAAAAGGCAAGGCTGCGCAGGCAATATTCGACGGCGAAACTGCATTAAATTCCAAACTATCCGTTAATACGAGCGGCGGGCTAAAAGGCTGCGGCCATCCCGTCGGTGCGACAGGAGTGAAGCAGGCAGCGGAAATAGTGTGGCAGCTCAGGGGAGATGCAAAGGACAGGCAGGTTAAAGGCGCCGAGATAGGGATGACGCACAACGTCGGAGGAAGCGGTGCCACCGCAGTCGTTCATATATTCGAGAGGGCTGATTGATTGGAAAGAGCATCCGCAAGTCTTTGGAGGAAAATAAGGCCAAGGTATAATCTGATCGGTAACATATGCAAGAATTGCAATACTGCATATTTCCCGCCGCGTGTTATATGCAGGAAATGCGGAAGGAAATCAAGGATGGAAGAGAAGCAATTCAGCGGCAATGGCGTTATACATTCGTTTACTAAGATAAGGGTGCCCCCCGACACATTCAAGGAAGAAGCGCCTTATGACATAGGGATAATAAAACTTGATGAAGGCCCCATGGTGGAAGGGCACATACTGGAAAACGGCAAGGAGCCCAAGATAGGGGAAAAGGTAAAGGTGGCATTCAGGAGAATGTATGTCGAAGGAGACGAAGACCTGATCTACTACCACTACAAATTCGAGATGCTCTGAATATATATCAGGAAAACACTATCCTGTATTCAACCACTTTTTTATTTTTTTTGTCATAGTAAATGTAGGCGTCAAACTTCTTTCTCTTAAGCATAAGATCAAACCAGTACTTGTCATCATCCCACATCCTGCTTGAAGGAAGCGAATTTACACCGAACCATTTTACCTCCCCTTCTTCTGATGGACGTACCCTGCCATAAAATCTTCTTGTTGAAAAAAGATAGCCTTCTATAGCGAGCTTCCTCCTGCCTTCCATGAAAAAATACAGCTTGCCATGGAAAAACGGCGAACGCATGGTTATTCCGGTCTCTTCGTATGTCTCCCTTATCGCGCACTGCTCAGGAGTCTCTCCTTTCTCAAACTTTCCGCCCGGCCCGTTCCATTTGCCCTTGCTTATTCCTCGCACCGCCATTTTCAGCAGCACTTTATTTCCATCTATAATGTGGCATAATGTTGCCTTCAATACCATGAATTCAACCAACAAGCTTTATCAAAGAATCTGCGTCCGTGAAGCTTTTGTAAGAGCACGCCTTCCTTATCCTGTTCATCAGCGCAAGGCCTATGCCCTCCTCTCCAAAGCACTCTATCACTGCAAATTCGGATGTTTTTCCATCCAGCCTTATTAATGCGTCAAAAAGATTATGGGCTATTACATCTACATCTTCTCTTCTTCCGATGCCTATCGTATCCTTTGCATATCTCTTCGCAATTTTACATGACTCGTCCGAGCCTATGAAAATAAATCTGCCTGCATAAGGTTTTGTGGCATTGCCTATACTCCTGATATCGCCATTAAACAGGAATATTGGCGTGAGCGGCGCATAATGCATGTACTTCATCCCTGGACTTTTCGGTTTGGCCACATATCCGCGTTTTTCCTGGGTTCCGTATATTTTCAGTTTTCTTCCAAACAGCTTTTCTATTCCATCAACCGAGAATGCGCCCGGTCTCAAAAGCTCAAAATTATCCAGGTCAATTACTGTAGATTCTATCCCGAACCTTGAGCTTCCTGCATCTATTATCGCATCCGCCTTTCCATAGAAATATTTTATCGCATGCGACGCCCTGGTTGAAGACGGCCTCTTCGAAATGTTTGCGCTTGGAGCAGCTATCGGCGTACCACTCTCCTCTATAAGCCTGAGCGCGATTTTGTTGTCAGGCATCCTAACTGCCACTGTCCTTAGCCCCGCAGTAACTGATTTAGGGATTCCCTTCCGCGCCTTTAATATTACTGTAAGGGGCGCAGGCCACACATTTCCAAGTATTTTTTTGTACATCTTCGGGATAACGGCTACTTTTTCAGCCATATTTATGCTTGACACATGCACTATCAATGGATTATCCTGTTCTCTCCCCTTCAATTCGAATATCCTCAGGCACGCGTTCCCATCGAACGCATTTGCGCCTATCCCATATACTGTCTCTGTAGGAAACACCACTATCCCCCCTTCCTTTATTATGGCTGCAGCTTTCCTGATTCCTTTGATGTCGGGGCTAGCCTCGCTCATTTTCAGCAGTAATGTCATGTATGTCATCTACTTGAATATCGATTTGCTTATGGTGCTTGCAGCTATCTCTGCAGGATTCATGACCAGCGCGCGCCCTCCTGAAATGTTCCTTAGGTGGTGCTCTGCAGCCTTTGAAGGAGAAATTACAATTATCTTCGATGTTGATGTGAGCTCTTTTGCAACCAGCAGCGCGTATATTGCGCGTGAGCTGTCCTCTATATCTATAACTATGGCCTTCGATTTCTGCGGCTCAAATTCCCTCATCTCTATTTCTGACGTGGAATCTGCAACATGTACGTTATATCCAAGCCTCTTCATGTGCTCTGCATTTTCAGGGCTTGAAGTCACGATTATGAACCTTTCATCGCTTTCGTGGAGTTTCTCTGCAAGATATGCATTCGTGGAGCTTGTGCCTATCAGTATGATGTGCTTGTTAAGCCTCCTTTTCTCAAATGCGGACATTCTCCCTGTAATCGCCTCAACTCTCTCTTTCATAAAATCACCAGCTACAACTACAATGGTACTGAAGAACACACCTATGCCTACTATTATAAGTATAATTACAAATATCTTTGCACTTGCCGATACAGGATATATATCTCCGTATCCTATTGTGGACAACGTGACCAGGGTAAAGTACGTCGCGTCAAGAAGGCTGTTTATCCTCACGTTGAATCCGCCGCGCTGCCCAAGATAATATGTTCCTATTATTCCGAATGCGAGCACCGCCAATATTGCAATAAGATAAGCGATCATTTCCCTAATTTTCATAACCTATACCCGAGCGTCAACTATCAGTTCTGCGACAATCTATAAAAACATAGTCTTTTCAAAGTGCATAAATATTAATGTTGCAATACAATAGTGCAGCATGGATATCGGCGCTGATTTTGAAAGCAAGCTTCTTTCTACGGAATACGGGAGGCTTCATTATCTGCATCATGCCGCGGAAGGAAAGACAATAATATTCATTCATGGATTTGCAGGCAGTGTTAGGACATGGACAAGGCTTCTGGCCCACATTCCCGAAAGCCTTAATGTATATCTGGTCGATCTTCTGGGCCATGGGGACTCAGATGCACCAGAGATAGAGTACTCGCTGAAGATGCATTGCGACACGCTAGAGAAGCTTGTTGATTCTGAAATGCTCAAGAAATATTCTCTGTTCGGTCATTCGTATGGCGGATGGCTTGCCGCATATTTCGCCGCACACAACAATCCATCAGGCATAATACTTGAGGATTCCGCCGGGCTCAGCGAGCTATACCAGGAAAGGGAAGTGCTAAATCCTAATTACCGCGAAGTACTTATTAAAAAGGGCATGGAGCTGAATCCGCGGGAGGATGTGCTGAGGAGCATGTTGAGCACGGACAACAGCCAGGCGTACCTGACGAGGGACCTTCTCGAATCGATAGAATCAAAGACCCTTATATTATGGGGCAGCCAGGATTCAACTGTTAACCCAAAATATGCCGTGATTTTCAACAGGCACATAAAAGGCAGCAAGTTAAGGATGATCGAGGGCAGCAGGCATACGCCGCATTACTCCAACCCGGAGACCGTAGCCAATGCACTGCTTAATTTTCTGAATGAATAAGCTATTTTTTTATGGCGTTTATGCACGCAATAGCATACGTGCCGCTATTTCTGTAGTGCCTGGAACCCGCAGCCTCCTCTCTTGGAACCTGCCTTACTGATTTATAATCGCTTACCATATAGTATTCGCTATTCTTTATCTCAAATGTGCTCAGCAGCACGTCAAGGGAAGATTCATCGTATATCCTTACAAAAGGCTTTCCTGACGCATTGATCAGTTCTTGTATCCCGTATTTGCACGTGAATATCAGCTGGCCGCCTACTTTTATGAGCTCCTTTATTTTAGTCATGGCCTTTACGTCGGCCTGCTTATCCAGAAGCTCTGATTTGTTATAGTATTGCAAGCCAAAGTGCTCTATCGAATTCATTGCAATAACTACGTCGAATTTTTCCTTGCCGAAATCGTGAGATATAAAATTATCCTTTATGAACTTCATGTTGGCATGACCAAATCCGTAATCTTCATAGTCTATTCCAGTCACGTTGTATCTCATAATCGCAAGTTGCAGTGAAATCGGGCTGCCTGTGCATCCAACATCCAAAACCTTTGACTGCGGGGCTATGTGCCTAAACAAGAAAGGTATTCCGATAATATTCTCGTTTATTTTCCTGCCGTCTATCCCAAAATCAAAAATATTCTCCTTTCTAAATAGCATGGTCTCGACCGTGCGGCTGGCGCACAAAGATATACTGAGCATTTATGTTTATAAAATCATAGCTGGAAACTCAGCACGATTTAGCGGCGTGAGTATGTTGCATCGTGCAAAGAGCCGTTCAGCTGCGGGCTCGAAAGCGCATTACGGCTCCAGGTCAAGCCCGAATCAGGCCAAACTTTGCGAAATAATTGGCAACTTCTGTATATTGTATGCTTATTGCATTGAGATAGCCTGAATATGCAACTATTGTGCTAATCTGCAAGGCGCATAGCAGCACCGTAAAAGCTATAACAAGTCCGTAGAAAGACATCATGAGACACCTACGCATAATATCCCGTCGGTACCGTTTCCGCAGTAAACATAAGAGTAATTTCCTCCCCCGGAGCCGTTTATAATTCCTATCCTTCTTATTCCATATGCCTTCTCATACAATGATGTATAATTAGTCATGCATGCTGTGTCTGATTTTGACTCCGCCATGCACGACCCTGCCGCACTATTTTCAGACATCTGGCTTGCAAAATCATATGCCGCAACCCTCATGGACAGGTTCTTTCCATCGATGTAATATTCATGCTGATAAAAACCTGTGATCTGGCTCCCTATTGTCATTGCTGATATGGCTATGAGCAGTGCAGTCAGCGCTTCAATCGTTGCAAACTGCAGCTTCAATCAGATACCTCTATGACGGATCCTGCATATGAGAGGACCTGGTTTCCAGTTAAATATCCATTGTTTACTGTTGCATTTATCACATAATAGAAAGGCGAAGAGGGACTGCAGTCAAACGTATTGTTTTTGAGGCTGCACTGCGACTGGTTAAGCGGCTCAGCGCCCGATACAAAGGCGCCTTCATAGGTATCATAAGATGAGACTGCCTGTTCTATTTCGGACTGTACGCTTGGGCTTACAACTGCGTTATTGTAGTAAGTAACTATGTCATACGCATTGTTCCATTCCTGCTCATACTGCGACAGGTCTGTGGAATTCACATAGCCTTCGGACTTCCCCGATAGCATGGCAATTCCCGGTGCTGCCCCGGAATAACTAACATTCCTTACATGCACCTTTCCTACTATGTTAGACGCATAAAATATGTCTGAGCTTGCATTGCCGTTTGATATACGCATCGACAATGTTCCATTACCTATAATCGTCACATTAGCCGAATAGGCAAGCTTGGGCTGTCCGGATTTTGCAAAGCTTACATTGTATCCTGAATATTGCGGCTTGACGCAGAAGCTCTCCAGATTGCCCTGATAGGGACATGCCCCTGGATTCACTATGTTATATCCCCACCCTCCGGAACATTGCACGTCCATGCCGTACGGATTTCCGAACGGGCCCAGATATGCGCAATGATTATTCTCTGCAAGCGCATACACTTTCTGGTCCGAAGCAGGATAATCTGCACTCTCATTCCGTCCATATATGATGGCTGAATACTGCAGGCTTTCCTGCCCGCCCTTCTGCAGCAATGCAACAGTGGCAAGCTCTTCAGAGCCGTTGTACCATTGTTTTCCGCAGTAAATTCCATATTTTACATACGCTATATCAGCTCCGCTATTCGGATAAAAGCTCCCCTTCCATATCCTTGCCGAGTAGAAGGACTCATTTATCATACTAGGATCAAATTCAATATCGCTTGAATTAAGCACAACAACCGCGTTTCCCTCGCCGCATCCATATGCCGCTATCTGCATGAAATTCTGCGAATCTGCGACAGAAGTCTCAGGAATGCTTATATCCAGGTACGGGCGTGAAGCAAACACCTGGCCAGAAGTCATGCTGTAATTTCCATACGACATGTTTGCAATTTTTCTTGCAGAGCTGATTGTGCTATGGTACTGCACTACCGCACTGAGTATGAGCAGCCCTATCGCTCCGGTTATTGCAAGGAATTCAACGCTTGCCTGCATTTTCATGTGATTACCATTATCTTCGTGATTCCATCAATCTCCACTACTCTGCAAAAACCGCTGCATTTGTCAAAGCCGCTTTCGTTCTGGAAACTTATGCTGGCATTATAATCCATACCCATCGCCTTCATATCTGATACATCTGAAGAATAATCCCCGGCTTCCGCGCCGACAACATCTATCATCTGCTGCGATATGCTGTAGTATCTGAGCTCCGAGTATGATGATTTGGCATATGCTGTGTAAAATGACTGGTTTGCATGCAATACCGAAAGCATCAGGTACAATGTCACCAGTACTATCGGAAACGCGATTGCAATATCCAACGCTATCATATAAACACCTCATCCACACCCACAAAGCCCTTCAAGCATGTAAGTGTATTCTGAAGAGCTGTCAGCATATCCTGATATCGCTGCCAGGGACGATCTTGAGGATTGGTATGCGTGGAGGTAAGCCTGCAACGCCACTATCGCTATCAGCATAGCGAAGGACATGCTCATCATGATTTCCAAGCTTATCTGTATTTTGGTCATTCAACCATAACCCCTGTCCCGTTATAGGAGAGCTGCAGTTGCTTATAGCCCTGGCTGCATATGGCGCTTGCGTTCATCCAAACCGTATCCACAAAATAAAACATACCATATCCTGTCTTCAGCTCATTGCCTGCCGCGGTAGAATTGCACATGCCTTCTGGCACGTAGAGCGAAACTGACCTGGCGCCTTCAAGCATTGCCGTATCCAGGCCATTCACGAATCCTGAGTATTCATACATCATGACGGATCTGTTTATTTCCCCATGATACGAATTTACCATGCCAATTGAATATGCCATCGAGATTCCCGCAATCGAGATATATGCAAGCATCTCCAGGGACATCTGCAGCCTCATTTCGACAGCCCGCTCATCTGGTTCGTTATTGCCTGGCTTACGCTCATGTTGGTTCCGTTCATGCTCACGCTTCCCACCACCGCTCCCTTCATCTTCACTATCATCCCTAGTGCAATGAGTATCACTATGCTTGCGGCAGCAAGCATCATTATATACTCAAGGGATCCCTGCCCCTTCCTGCTCTTCGCAAGCATCAAGAATGCCTGCGCTTCCGTCGGTACTATTTTTTGTATCACATTCACACCTCATATAGCGTAAGAAATTAACCCAGAAGCCATCCTCATCACGGCCGTGCCTATTATCGTTACCTGCAGCGCATTCACAAACGCGCTGCCTCTGTCCTCTATTCTGAACGCGTTCATTACATAGCTCATCAATGCGATATACGCTGTTACTATGATGCCAAAGAATCTTGCTGCCGAATAGAGCGAAGCTGCGGACATTGCGCTTGACGCTATTATTATGCTTTCGCATATGCCTCCGAAGAGAGGCACGAAGAATGCCACTCCGATATAAGACAGGCTGTCCATGCTCAGTGAGTTCTGCATCATTCTGTTCCTTCCCTCCATCCTGTTCTCCATGTTGCTTATGAATGCGTTAAGGCTGCTGCCTATGTTGCTTCCAGACGAGACTCCAAAGGACACTATCTCCCCCAGTTCTGCGGCGTCTTCGCTTACTTCCGCAACGCCAAATTCGTCCAGGCTGTCTCCGATATCCATCCTTTTTGCCATTATCTTAAATGGTTTGGGCGCGGAAGCCATTGCGCTGGCTTTCCTGAGCGCCTGCCTCAAACCCCTGCCCTCCAGCTCCTTTCTAAGGCTCTTCGCAAACACCAATAAATCATAATCCTGTTTCTTTTCCCTTTTCCTGCAGAGGTAAAAATACATGATCGATGACGCTACAGACGCTATCAGCATATATCCTACCAGCATCGACACTGCCAGCAATGACATCTGCACTGCCGCGTAAGCGTATTTTTCCCTATCCAAAAAATCTACCATTGAATGCCCTGCACGAGAATGAATATGCCATTGGCACTGCGAGCACCAACATGAATGACAACGCTTCCGTGCTTGCAGACGCTTCTGATATGAGCATGCTCCCTATGAATGAAAACATGAGGAAAGAAGGCGCAATAGTCGATATGAACATGTTAAGCGTCGCATACCGGTTGGAAAGCGCTACTGACCGCGTCATGCTCTCCTTCCTGTCTGATTCATAAATTTCATGCAATTTACCTAGATCAAACCTGCTCATGTCAATTCCATTCAGCAACTTTCCGCGCAGTTCCTTATGCTTCAGAAGCGCCAACTCCAGGGAGTCTTCAGCTCCCTGCCCAAAATAAACCCTTCTGCCAACCTCATCAAGGATGATTGCTACTTTCATTGGCTTCACCGAGCGCGCTGCGGTCCTTATCGATTTCAGCAGCGGCATTCCAGATGAATTGTAATATGAAACCCTGCCAAGCCCTTTTGCAAGGCAATCCGCCTCGGACCTCAGCGCTCGCAACGATCTTGACCTAGAATATAATGCGTATATCACGGCAAACGAGGATATGCATGGGATGAAATACATCAGGAATCCGGTAAAGTTAAGGCTGGAGTTTGCATATGCGATTACTATGGCAAGCGATGCTGCTCCCAGCGCCACAGCAGCAGTCTCAGCATATTTCAGTTTACCATCCTTCATACATCTTCACCGCTTCTTCAACAGATTTGTATACTCCGGTGTCCGTAGCCTTTGTCGCTATGAACTTTGACCTTCTGTCCAATTCCTTCAGCGCATCCTTCACTGTTATTCCATGCATCCTTGCATAAGATCCAATGACCTTTGACTCTTTCAGAGCGCTCCTGTCAAGCACAGATCCTGAAGCAATGTCGCAGATATTAACCATCTCCTCTTCAGATACCTCCGTCCCTTCCATAGTCTCCGCCCTGCTCAGCCATCTGTATTCGGATATGCTCGAAAGCGATCTTCTGCTTATGTCTGCCTGCTTCATATAAACTGCAATATCAAGCATGCTCAGGCTCTTTATCTCAACACACATCGGCTTGACTATCAGCTTCTTGAGTATCTGCATCCCTCCCTCATTGCTATGCATTGTGGCTGCAAATGATATGCCAAGATTTGCGCTCATGAACAGATCCCTGGCTTCCTCGCCCCTCATCTCCCCAAGGAATATCCTGCCCGGTCTCATCCTCAGTGAATTTATCACCTGTTCCTTTGGGTTTATCGAGCCGTACCTGGAACCGTAAAGCCCAACTACGTTGTTCATGCCCGTGCTGTTTATCTCATTTATGTCCTCTTCTATGGTAATTATCTTCTCATTAGAAGGCACAAATGCCGCAAGCGCGCTGAGAAGCGTGGTCTTTCCGCTGGCTGGGGCTCCGGATATCACCATGTTCTGTTTTGCCTCGAAAGCGATCCACAGATAGGCAAGCATATCGGCATCTGCGGTCCTGTTTTCCATGAGGTACCTAAGGTTTATGTCCTTGCGCCCGCCTATCCTTATGGTTGCTGCAGCCCCGCTTAGCGCATACGGTTTTATCTGTGCATGGAGCCTCAGGTTTTCAATCTGCGCATCTATTATGGGCGTGCCATCGCTAAGCTCCTTTTCAGTGTTGCTTATCATGCGGTTTATGGTGCTCCTGAACTGCTGCGCACCGGCGAACCGCAGGTTTGTAAGGCACCTTCCATATCTCGGCAAAAAGACGCTTATGCACGAATCCGGCGAGTTTATCTCTATTTCCTCTATATTGTGCCTGTCTTCCATCAGTATGCTTATCGGTCCGTATCCTGCAGTGTCATGCGCTATTATATATGAAAGCATATCTATCCTCTCCGGGCTTGCTACGCTCGAAAGCACGGACTTAGCCAAAGCCTTCACATTCTCTATATCTCTTTCATATGCCGCATCGCTTGAAGACAGTATGGATATAATTTTCCCCTTTGCGTTTTCTGCCTTCCTGAGCTCATCAGGCCTTATGTCTGCATATATCGAATACATGTATCCGTTCCCAGATTTTGTTATGGCTCTCAATGGATACCCAAATTCCTCTATTCGGTCTGTGGCCTCTGCGCGCTCGAAGCAAAATCCGAGCTTCGCTCCCCTCTCAATGTCCATTTGCTGCTTTCCAAGCAGCGCATTAATGCGGTTGCCGATGTCTGCAAACATAAAATCTTTTACTTAAGTATAAGTTTGTATATTATAGTATAAAAACATTAATAAACATATACGGTTGCCACGTGCAAGTATTGGCTTGAAGTATAAATGTTTGTAGGCAGCTAAAACAAAGTATATATTTATAAAAGTTAATATGTAAGGATAATTGGGGTCATCAATATGGCTAAGGTAGAGAAAGACAACGATGAGATATGGCTTCTCAGGAAGATATTCAGCAAGCCTAATTATGCGGTCCTTGACCTGCTGATGGTGAAGTCGCCGAGGACTACAAGGGAATTATATACCCTGCTCGGAAAGAAGTTCACGCGCAAGACGCTTATAATAACCCTAAGGAGCCTTTCAATGAACATGAACGTGCTGCAGCCCACACATATACGCACGGAGAGGGGCTACGATCTCGGGTACAACATAAATCCGAAGCTGAAGGAAGTCGTAAAGTACATGAAGAAATTCGAGAAGACAGTTGAGAACATATCCTCGCCCAAATAACACGTTTTTGCAGACAAAGCGTACGCATTTACTGGCAAAATTACAAACCCTTTTATTAGTAATCGGCTATTTTAGATAGGATATAATGATACTTAACAAACCCTATGTAATAGCAAGCATAAAGAAGACCACAAGGGATGTTACCACATTTACGTTCAAGTCCCAGGACGGAACAAAAATAGACTTCAGCCCAGGCATGTTTGCAATGCTCACGTACAAGGATCCTGCAACCGGAGAGAAGACAGCGAGGGCATTCTCCATAGCAAACACCCCGCCTTCAGACACACTTGATTTTTTCATCTCAATGATACATGGAAAGCTTACCTCAAAGCTTGAATCCGCAAAGGTCGGCGATGTATATTATATGTCCGCTCCATATGGGCAGTTCAAGTACGAGCAGAAGCAGGGTGAGAAGCTCCTGTTCCTTGCTGGCGGAACCGGCCTTGCGCCATTCTTTTCCATGCTTGAATACATAATAGGCAGGAATGAGAAGCCTGACATAGTCCTCATATACAGCGTAAAGTATCCGTATGACATAATAGAAAAGGAGAAATTATCGGAAATGATAAGCCTGCTCGGAGGCAAGCTTGCAGTCACAGTGACGAGGCATACTCCTGATGACGGATGGAACGGGGATTCTGGACATGTCGACGCTAAAATGATACTTAAATATGCGCCTGACGCAAAGGAAAGGACAAGCTATATATGCGGCCCTCCGGCGTTTGTGAAGGCACTGAAGGACGCGCTCGTATCGCTTGGAATAAATGACAGGGAGATCAAGGCCGAGATGTGGGGCTAGGCGGACGCACAAAACACTTCCTGCATCTGGCTTCATAAAGGTCCCTGCCGCCTATCTGCATCTGCCTTCCGAATTGTTCTGCATTATCCCTGACTCTCTGAGTGAAGGTTGCAACGCCTCCGCATTTTGAGCATTTCGAGCGCAGTACATGTATCTCATCGGCATGGGGCATGATCTCTGTTGCAATGCTGAACGCTTCCCCCATCGCATCCCTGTTCAGCAGCGATACATATACCTCTTTGCCGGCAAACGCTATCTGATTCAGCATCTTGCAGAACCCTTCAGTTTCATGCCAGAACTGCCCCTCGTCAATCCCTATCACATCGTTTCCATTTGAAGCCATGTAAAGCATGCGCATGCATTCGGGTCCGCGCGGCAGCACCATAGCGCTGAAAGTAAGCCCATCATGCGTCACTACCCCGTTAAGGCTATATCTGTTATCCATATCCGACTTGAACATAGTGACTTTCTTGCCAGACCGTGCGGCTTCTGCAAGCAGATTGATCAGCATTGTGGTCTTTCCTGAAAACATCGGCCCTGTGATAACTACAAGTTTTCCCATCTCCATAGAAACAAGTATATACCAATTCAGAAATATTATTTAACTTTTTCACTAAATTGATATTGTGATTCTATGGATTATATAAGAAGCGCATTAAGAGTAATGGATAGAATAATAGGATTCCCGGTTGCATATGCACACTGCGACATTCCATGCGGCATATACGACCCTCATGCTGCGCAGGTCGCTGCGCATACTGTGGTAAGGATGGACATGCTCATTTCCGACATTATGAAGAACGGAGGGCAGACAGCAGAGGACAGGAACAAGCTTGTAAGGTGCGTCAGCATAAAGGAGCAGCATGCAGAGATAGTGAAGCACGAAGTCGCAGTCATATGGGGAGACTATATGAAGCCCGAGCATGCAAATGCGCACCCTGAACTGCACGAACTTGTATGGAACACGCTCAAGCTTGCCGGAAAGGCAAAGCAGAGCACGGACATTAAGGATGCGGAGGCGCTGCTGGAAAGCGTGCAGAAATTTGCAGAGGCATTTTGGGCTACGAAGAATGTGCCTACAACAAGGGCAAAGTCATTCTATCCTACGGAAAGGACATTCGTTTATCCAAAAGTATAATCATGAAGCTTCCAATAAAGATATTTCGGGTAGCAGAGCGCAGCATGGAGCCGACGATACACAGCGGAGCGTACGTGCTCGCCAACTGCCTCAAGCCAAAGGTGAGGCCCGGCGACATAGTAGTCATAAGGTATCCTAAGGAGGGCATAATCATGGTGAAGAGGGTGTCTAGCATCAACGGAGACGAGGTATTCATACAGGGGGACAATCCGAAGGAGAGCTTGGACAGCAGGCACTTCGGCGCAGTAAAAAGCGGGGATGTAATAGGAAAGGTAATAAGGATATTTTAGCCATTCTTTATGTTAACTTCCATGGGTTTTGCCGTGAAATGGAGTGAAAGTCTTAAAAAACAGTCTAATACCCTAGAACGAATAACAAAAAACGCCAGGGTCAATGCAGGCATATCCAAAGTCGAGGACATCTTCAGGAAAACAAAGGGGTTCCACTATTTTACTGGTGTAGGAAAGAACGGACATGTCGCCGCACATCTTGCATCAACATTCAATTCGCTTGGCATAAGGAGCATGTTCGTCGATCCTGTCAACACGCTCCATGGAGACATGGGTATCTTTACCGATAATGACCTTGTAATTGCGATATCAAAGAGCGGAGAAACAGACGAGCTGGTCCGCTTCCTCAGTGCGCTTAAAAAGATGGGATTCGACAACATAATATGTGTGACCTCTAAAAATAACTCACGCATAGAAAGACTCTCGAAGAATTCGCTGATAATACCAATAGAGGATGAAGGGGACCATATCGGCAATATGGCTCCAATAGCTTCCACGCTTTCCTATCTTGCAGTCCTGCAATCCATAGCGGTACAGCTTAGTTCCGAGAAAGGATTCACAAAAGAAGATTTTCTGCGCTCGCATCCTGGAGGCGCAATAGGGAGAAGCTCCAAGGAATGACATAATGGCACCAAAGTACATGATAATACAAGCAGGGGGCAAAGGCACGCGCATGGGTCATCTCACCGCTAACAAGCCCAAATGCCTTATACCAATCGACGGAAAACCAATGCTGTACTCAATTGGCGAAGAGCTCAAAGGCTCAAAGATACTAATAATTTCTGATTACAAGTCCGGTGTCCTCAAAACATATCTGAAATGCTTTCCGCCGAAATTCGATTATAAAATAATAGATGCGACTGGTAACGGAACGTGCGCAGGCATAGCGAAGGCCCTAAAAGAGGTGCCTCGTGGAAGTAGCTTCGGAATAATCTGGTCCGACCTATTTTTCACTAAGCGCCCCAAATTCCCCAGAAGAGGGAATTACATAGGCATAACAAAAAAACTCATGTGCAGATGGAGAATCGAAGATGGCGTTCTGGTAGAAGATGCAGGCAAGCATAATGGCGTAATAGGGTTTTTCATATTCAAAGACAAAACCCTGCTGGACGGGCTCCCGAACGAAGGCGAATTTGTAAGATTCCTTAAGGACAAAGGCACCAATATTACCCCTTTTGTAGTAGACAATGTGTTGGAAATTGGCACCTTGGATGCGTACAACGCGCTAAATGCAAATTCCATAAACTCAAGATTCTTCAATAAAGTAATAATAAAAGGCGGCACTGTCACTAAGGAAGCAAGGTACAGCGAATTCTCCCACCTTCTTGACGATGAAATAAACTGGTACAAATTCGTCATGAAAAATGGCTACAGCAATATACCCGATTTGATCTCATTCAAGCCCTTAAAGATGAAGAAAATAGACGGAGTGCAGCCACATCATATGCATGAATGCAGCAATTCACAGAAACAGCGCTATCTCAATTCAATATTCGATGCGCTTGGCCAGCTGCATTCAATTGGGTCAATGCCATCTAAAACCGGCGCGCTGAATGATGTATATATCAAAAAAACGCTTCAAAGGATAGAGAAGATATCAAAAATAGTTCCTGGCGCAGACTGCGATAGTTTCACAATAAACGGAAAGCGCGTAAAGAACCTGATGAATCCAAAATATAAAAACAGAATCGGAGAGCTTGTAGGTAATATAGAATTGCAGAAAAGCTTTACTGTTATACACGGTGATCCAACATTCTCAAACACGCTTATAGAGAAAAACACTGGAAAGGTATTCTTCATAGACCCGCGCGGATACTTCGGAAACACAAAGATATACGGTGATCCTATGTACGACTATTCAAAGCTGTACTACTCTGTTTATGGAAACTACGATAAATTCAATGAAAGGGATTTTAGCATAGATATTGATGGCAGGAATGTTTCACTTAGTATAAGCAGCTCCGGATGGGAGGGCATGGCAAAGATGTTCGAGGAAAGGTTTGCCGAAAGTATAGGCAATATAAAGATCCTGCATTCATTGATATGGCTCTCACTTGCAGGTTATGTTACCGATGACGTAGATTCTATGCTAGGCGCATACTTTCACGGCATTGAGCTCTTCGAAGACGTATGGGATGAATATGGTCCTACTTAACCTGTCAAATTTAAGGAAGACATGGATAATCGATGTAGATGGAGTGATATTTGCACACAATAAATATCTTGGAGTTAAAGGGATGTCTGAGAAGCCGCTTCCGGGCGTTGTAAAATTCATGAAAAAAATCGATAGCAAAGATTATGTTATAATAATCACTGCAAGGCATGAAAGATACAGATCGCTAACGCAAAAGCTGCTCAAGAAAAACAGGATAAGGTATAATCTTCTTCTGATGGACATGCCGAAGGGCGAAAGGATACTAATAAACGACAAAAAGCCCGGAGGGCTCAAGACCGCATATGCAATAAACCTAAATAGAGACAGCGGAACATCAAAAATAAAAATAAAACAAAGTGATATTTTTTGAAGCTTTCAAATCTCATCGAAGGTTTAAGGATCTTACTTACGCCTCTGGACACACTAAACTGGCTAAGGGTAGAAAAGCAAGCAAGGATAAAAGAGAACGAATGGGCGTTCCTGCTGAATGTACATATAGGTGAGGCATATTATATATGCGGTCTAATAGAAGCATTCAGAAAGGAGCACAATAACGATCCTGTAGTCATAGTAATACCAAAAAGGTACCTTGCGATAACAAAGCTATTTCCAAGGATATCTCGGGTGGTAGTTGCAGGCAAGCTTCCAATACCATTTACATACGGTTTTGTAAGCCTGAGAAAGCCCAGAAAGGGCATACTTCTATTGCCGCTTGGGCCTATGTTGTACAACTACAAAGGCGTCAATTTTCTGGATTCATTCAAGATCGGGCTGCATCTTAAACCAACCGCAAAATTTTCAAAGCCATTGCAGCAGTCACATAAAAGTATATTAAAGGCAACGCGCATGCTCCTGTCATCTGGCCTAAAACCTGGCAGTACTATAATAATATTTCCAAATGCGCTTTCCACCATATCCCTTCCGAAGGAAAGCTGGGTAAGACTGGTCAAAGGGATAAAATCAAGGGGCTTTTCAGTGGCTACAAGCGTCACCGGCAATGAATCTGGAATTCCTGGTTCTGTGCCATTGCATTTTTCTTTAGATGAGGCCCATTCCATTGTACAGGCTGCAGGCTGGTTCGTAGCTATCCGTAGCGGAATATGCGACTTCTTATCCTCTGCCAACTGCAAGAAGACGATACTTTATCCAAAATACAGCGATTATTACCATATCGGAGAATTCAATGAAAATATCAATAAATTCAGGATGATCAAAAATCTTTCCCTTCCAAACACCAAAAACCTCCAAGAATACGAAGTAAATCCGGTGCTCAGCCCAAAGGAGATATCAAAAATACTATCATAATTATTTTAATTTTATTAGCTTTTCAGGATCATAAAATAGATCAATGTTCTTCAGTATTTTATCTTCGCTCCAATCCCACCACTTAATTTTGTGCAGCTCCTTTCGCAGTTTTGCATCAAATCTATAGCGTATCAGCTTTGCCGGCGCACCGCCAACTATTGAATATGGCTCTACATCATGCGTCACAACCGATTTGGCGCCGATGACTGCGCCATCCCCTATCTTCACATTGCCTATTATTGTGACATCATCTCCAATCCACACGTCATTACCTATGTCTACATGCCCATATTCTTCTACATGTCTTTTTCTGTATAATTCTATTCCGCGCCTGTCCAGGAACAGGCTGTTCATGTTGTTGGATACTGCATAAAGAGTGTGTGCCTTAGAGAGTATAATCTTAATATTGCTGTTTATGTGGGTATAGCTGCCTATCCTTATGCTATATTCGGCATTTTCTGCCGGCACCCAGCCCACACCTATTATCCCTGATGAATATGAATACTTTCCTATCTCTATTCTGCATCTTTTATCATAAGGATCTATACCAAGGCAAACTGAGGACTTTCTGAAAAGTTTCCTGTACTTGCGCTTAAGCAAGAAAGAGCGCAGCCCGCCAATAAATCCGAGCGTCCCTTCAAAGTCGTCACGCGCACTCCACAAAAACCTGTAAAGTTTAGGATGCTCATCCAGAATCCTATCAAATATGCGCTTCATAGTTCCACATACGGTGTAATTTCATCTGCCAAGCTTATAACTACAAGGATGTATAAAAAAGCTTTTAAAACTGACTGAGCATATAATACTGCAATTTAAGATATCCCAGTGATGTTATGTCAAAACTCCGACCAGCAAGGTCCGTAAGGAACATACTCAGCCAGTCGTGGTCAAGGTATTCTGTTAGCAAGCCCAGGAAGAATTACGTGAAGTCCATGCCCCACACAAGCCTTCTCATATTCAACATGGGCAAGGACAAGCCCAATTACGACCTTCTGCTCACGCTCAATTCTGACCAGGCGGTCCAGCTGAGGTCGAATTCTCTGGAGGCTGCCAGGCAGGTCGCAAACAAGCATCTGGAAAATGAGCTCATAAACAACTACTATTTTACCGTGGTCACATATCCCCACAATGTCATAAGGGAGAAGAAGAGGGCTACTGGGGCAGGTGCAGACCGACTATCGCAGGGAATGTCCCTTTCGTTCGGGAGCCCGTCGTCAACTGCTGCAAGGGTGAGGAAGGGGCAGCCAATCCTTCGACTGAAGACCTTAAGCGCATCAAAGGACGTTGCTCGTGCAGCTCTCAAGAGGGCAGCATCAAAATTATCTGGCACTTACACAATAAGCATGTCGCAGATAAAGAACAACTGAGTTCTGATTTCTGCATAAATCTACTGGCCGTTCCTGTGTTTCAGTATTTCGTCGATCATCAGCACAAGCCACGGGGCAAATTCTTCCGGATTCTTTTTTATCTGGATTTTCAGCTGGTCAAGCGTCATCCATTTCCAATCTACGACCTCATCTCCGTTTATGCGCGGTTCGCCTTCGTAGACGCCGAATATAATATGGTCGAATTCATTCTCTGTCAGCCCGCTCCCAACATCCGCCCTGTAAGTGAAACTGAAGACTTCGCGCATCTCGCAATCAAATCCCATCTCTTCCTTCAGCCTCCTATGCGCAGCGTCAAGCGGGTTTTCTCCATGCATCGGGTGGCTGCAGCATGTGTTTGCCCATAGCCCCTTTGCATGATATTTCTTCATGGCTCTCTTCTGCAGCATCAGCTTGCCTTTTCCGTTGAATACAAAGACGGATATCGCCCTATGAAGCTTGCCTCCGTTCTGATGGGCCTTGAGCTTCTCCTCAGTGCCTATCTCATTGTCATTTTTGTCTACAAGCACAACTCTCTGCTCCATAAAATCAACAAGCGTTATTTTGATTATTTCTCTGCTATTCCGACAGGAACTTGAACGGATCCCTGCCCTTGCTTGCCATATATGCGGCTATGTACATTCCTGCGCTCCACGACTGCCCATCCTGTCCAAGAGGCTTTCCTGTCTGTCCGTGCAGCCATTCATTGAACCCGAGCTCGGAATCGTTTCTCCTGAGCGCATTTGCATTAGCAAGCCTCGCAAGCTCCCTCTCAAAATCCGGATCTCCAAGCTTCTTCAGAGCAAGCACATAGAAACCACCTACAAACGGCCATATGCCTCCGTTGTGGTAGCAGTATTCGTCGTTCCTCCAGTAATCCGGCTTTCCCTTCGTGTATTCCTTGTCAAAGAACGGATCGTCAGCATGGTAGTTCGGATACATCACCTTTATAGGGTACGGCATTGCAACCCTGTTTTCTTTTATATAAGAGATTATGCTCTTTGACATCTCAGGAGAGCTGAGACCGAACAGGACTGCCATTGAGTTTGAAAGAGAATCAAAATGCATGTCTACATAGTTCATAGTTATGAATTGCGGATGGTACAACAGCTTTCCTTTGGGCGGATTCGAAAAGAAGTCCCTGTCGAAATCATGCAAGTTCGGCCAGTCCCCCGACTTTACCTTCTCCTCGCTCGGTGCAAATATTGCATTGAATTTCTTTACAAGGCTGTCATAATCGAGCCTGTACTTGCTGTCAAGAGTCCTTCCAGACATTTTGCACAGGTTGTTTATGCACTTTGTAGAAAGTGCAAACAGTATATTATTGTACAGCACCTTGCCCTGTCTTTTTACAGAAGAGTCCATCCAGTCAGAGCCAGGCATGCTGTCTATCAGCACCGCATTATTTGTATCCTGGTACCTGAGCCACTTATACGCATCAATTGCATGGTCAAGAGGCTTGCCGAACAGGCCTTTGTCCTGTGTCGTGCTGAACAGGTTCGCAAGCCCTATTATGTACCAGGAGCATGCGTCTACAGCCCCCGCATGGAAGAAACGCGGAACATTCCTGTCAAGGTCAAAATTTACGGGTATCATGCCAAGAGGCGAAGCTGCCTTTCCCAGGGTGATCAGAGAGTTCTTTGCCGCTTCAAGAAGCACAGGATCCTCAAGCATGTTTGCCCCAAGGAAGGTTATGAACGAGTCCCTGCTCCATATCTGGTTGTATACTGTAGCAGCCGCTTTCAGCCCGCTCTCGCTTGAATTGGATTTGAGTATGCTTACTGCCTTTTCAAACATCTCCTCTTTGATGTTGGTGTTCATGGGAACCTCATTACTATCTTTGTGCTTTTTGCGCTTGAACATTTATGATCCCTAAATTGCTTATATATGCCACTTATTCAATATCCTCCATTCGTCTGTGTCTATATATACAAAATTAATGCACGGAAAGCATTATATATCTGGCACAGAAAATAAGCTTTTGACGTAAAATGCACTATATTAGCTGATGCGATGAGAATACTTCTTCAATTTCCCGAAGGATTAAAGCAGGAAGCCCTGAAGCATGCAAAGCTTCTTGAATCTGAGGGAAATGAGGTAATAATATCCGCAAGCCCCACCTTCGGCGCATGCGACCTTGCCATAGACGAGGCAAGAAACGTAAAGGCCGAAAAGATAGTGCACTTCGGCCATGCAGAATTCCACAAAGCAGACTTCAATGTTGAGTACGTGCCTTATTACATAAATGCAGACCTTAGCATACTGTCCAAGTCCATTCCATTGCTTTCCAAATACAAAAGGATAGGGCTGGTCACAACTATACAGCACATAAACCAGATAGACGATATAAAAAGGTTCTTCATCGAGAACGGGCACGAAGTCGTTATCGGCAAGCCTTACGGTTTTGCTAAAAAGTCGGGCCAGATTCTTGGGTGCGATGCAGGCAGTTCAGCAAGCACCGACAGGGAAGTGGATGCCCACGTATACTTTGGCGGCGGGATGTTCCATCCGCTCGGCGCCCTTCTTATGACAACAAAGCCGTTCCTTGTAATAGAGCCGTTCCAGGGCATGGTTGAGTTCATAGACAGGTACAGGGACATATACAAGAAGCGCAGCAGGGGAAAGATACTCTCATCGGCAAACGCAAGGAATTTCGGCATTCTGGTTACAACCAAGAATGGGCAGTCCAATATGGCTATGGCAAAGCTTCTCAAGTCAAGGATAGAGAGCAAGGGCCTCAATGCAGCAATACTTGTTGCAAATACCTTTGACTTCAGTTCCTTGGACAATATGCTTGAGTTCGATGCGTTCGTGAATACTGCATGCCCAAGGATTGCAATAGATGATACGGATAGGCTGAGAAGGCCTCTTCTCAGTGCAAACGAGCTCAACGAAGTGCTCAGGATAAAAGAGGAATTGTCAAGATCAAGAGCCTAAGCTAACCTAGTCCTAAAAACATAAAAAGAAAAAAAAGGAAAAGAAGAAAGAAAGCAGTAATTATACTGCTTTCAGAGTCACAGAAGCAAGCTTTGCCTGGTATTCAACTCCACTTCCTGTGGAATAGTATACCCATAGCGCGCCTGCGTATGTGGATCCTGTTGTTGCTGCAGAAGTGAACTGCAAGTTTACTGCAGTTGTTGCTCCGCTGCTCAATCCGTTAGTGATGGTGTTGCAGGTCACTCCGCTGCTTATTGTATTTACTCCTTCCATTCCAGTGCATCCCTGTGAATTAGCTGGACTTGTAGAGCCTTGAGGCACCCAGAGCACGTTTGCAGATGCCCAATTAGTGCCAGTCGACTGCCCTATTGTAAATGTAAATCCAGTACTGTGCAATAATGGATTCTGGCACAGGAACCCTGACTGGGCTATGCATGAATTGCCCAATCCTACTCCTCCTGAGAATACTCCCAATGAGAACAATGCCACAAGCACGACCGCGATTATAAGTATGGCCCAGCCATACGTCATCAGATATTCCATTGCGCTTTGCAATCTGAAGTTTTTCATGTCCAATCACTCTACTAGCTTTACAGAGATTAGGTATTTAAATCTTGCCATCTCCATGCCGCTATACCGAGGAAGCCGAATTACAAATGGAGCATCTCGTTCATCACGCTCTCCATTTGTATCCTTCCAGTATCCTGCTTCCTCCTGAAATCAGGAAGCACTGAATTCGCGAAGCGCATATGAAGCGTTGAATCGTATATGTCAGACATTATCTTATAATATATTCTTGCATCTTCCTTCTTGCCCCTCCTTATAGATTCTATGGCCTCCCTTTTCAGCTCCCCTATGACATCCATAAGCCCGAGCAGGTACGGCACCTCGCTTTCGACGAGCGACTCCATGCTCGGTATCGTTTTCTTGCCAAGTATGCTGTAAAGCACAAGAGCTTCAACATACTCCTGATGCGCCTGCATTGAATAGAATTCAAACCCCTTTTCCTTGCTGCAAAGCCTCTCCTTTGCAGCTTTAAGCTCCTTTATCAGTACATCAGCTTTTTTAGGCCCATAGGCATGCATGCTTGATATCGCCTTGCCCGCAGCCTTTATCAAATCCTTCGAAAGCCGCATTACCTCATCTCTGTCAGACTCGAGTTTTTCTATCCTGTGCTCTATCTTTTCAAGGTCTGGTATCATAAACATCATTCTATATTCCTTCTGCCGAACTCATATATATACTGCTGCTGGCGCTGCCTTCTATCAAAAACCGCCTAAAGCCCCCTGAATAGATTCAATACATCCTGGGAAATCTCTGCAAAGGTGTAATCATCATAGCCGTTCAAGAGCGGCTCAAGCTCAGACCACCTCCTCTCCAGATTCTTCACTCTACGCTCAAACAACTTGAAAGAGTATTTTTTTGGGACTTTATTAGAAAATTTAATCCCACATTTCTCATATATGTCCTGTATGTTTATTGGAATATGTTTTACAGCAACAAGGAAATGAAGGTCATACAAATCGCGCGCCTTTTCTCTGGTCAACAGGGCAGATACCTTCTCTGCGACGATCTCCTGTGCATTCATCACCTTTATACTCATCAGAGAGTCTTTGTAGTTTATAACAAAATTATCAGGAGCATAAATTGTTGGTCCGATAGAACAGTCTATAATGAAATTTACAAGCTTCCTTGATTTTTCAGAAGATATCCTCAGATTATACCTGACAAAGTTTTTTCTTAGTTCCCGCTCGCGGCTCCAATCATTGAATATCTGGTATTGCCCCCCATTCGAAAGTGCTTCTATGGCCTCATCTACATCTACAAGCACATCTGCGTTTTTGCAGTTAAAGTCCAGATCCTCAGAAAATCTGCCTGAGCCATAAAATAGGTCCAAAGCCGTGCCTCCCTTGAAAATCAGCTCAGCATTCCTCCCGAACAGTTTGTACAAAAAGAAGACCTGAAGCTCCCTCTGCATCCTCTGTTCATCTGAAAACCATTTTTCGATGTATGTATCTTTCATAATCCTTCCTCCATAATGCCCTGCTTTGAAAAAGCGTCACGCAGTCTTTTCCGCGCCCTTTTGTTCTTCAGCATTTCAAAGTACTTCATAAATTTCTTCACGTCAAATATTTCCCGCTGCAGTGCGGTCTCCAATTCTTCAGTATAAAAAAGTGAGCCATGGTAATATGCATCATCTATGAATATCTTCTCTAAATCGGAGACATATGCCCTATTATACTCTCCATACCCGTAGAAGATGGATCTGCCCACTTTTATGAATTTTATCAAATAGTTTCCGGATATTTTCAAAGGCCTATGGTAGCTTAATGAGAACACATAAATTATATTCGGGATCTGCGCAGTTATATTATGGAACCTTGCCGCGCTTATCAAAGCTATATATGAATTCTTTGTTATGCGTGATGCTATAACGTATGGACTTGTACTCGGAAGGGAATATTTGCCTCTCTCTATCTTCTCTATTTTCTTGCGCTTTACAAGGTAGTGCAGGTAAACCTTGACATATTTGGGATCCTTTCCGGTGAGGTTGGATATGTCCTCCGTAGTGAATACCGGCATGTCAAGCTCTACAAGTTTCCTTGCCATATCTGCAAACTGCATACTGATATTAACAAAGGTAATATATTTATAACCTTTGTATATAATTAAACAAAATCAAACCTTGTTCCTTCTGCCGAATTCATATATATACTGCTGCGCATAGCCTCTGTATCTGCCCCATTTTTCGATTGAGAATTCATGTATCTGCCTTATGCTCTTCTTCTTTCCTTTGAAATACTCCTTTTCAATCACCCTCTTTATCCACACGTCTATGGGAAACGACTCAAATTTTCCGTATCCGAAAAGGAGTATGCAGTCAGCCACCTTATCTCCTATCCCGTCAAGTTCCATAAGCTTATCCTTTGCAACTTCATATTTGAGTCTGTAAAGCCTCTCCGCATCAAAATTGTTCTCAAACTCCGCCGCTACGCTCTTGATGTATTTGTCCCTGAATCCAGTGCCGCATTTTCTTATATCTGCAAGATCCGCAGATGCCAAGGCGCCAGAGCTAGGAAAGAGCCTGCTTCCTTCTCTTTCTTCACCAAATTTTTCTATCATTCTAAGCATTATATGCCTTATCCTCTTTATGTTGTTGAACTGCGATATAAGGAAGCAGAGGGTGGCTTCCCATGGGCTGCTCTTAGTCACCCTCATCCCGTAGCATCCCGAAATTGCCTTTGCCATAAATCCGTCGGTGTTTATGTTTGAATATACCGATTTCATGTCATGGTCTATGCCCAGCCTTTTCACTATGTCCTCAGATGCCGATTTGGATGAATAGTCACCAGTAAATCCAAACTCTATTATATTATTCCGCTTGCTGTATGAAACATCTATCTTTCCTCTTTCAGTTACATAGCCTAATCCCTCAAATACCTTTTCAAATTCCATGTCCGCGTAAAATGCAAGCGGCTGACCACCGTCAATGGTATGCTTCAGGCTGAAATTTTCTGCATGTATCATAATTTCCATAAAAGTATCTGTATGTATCTTTATAGTTTCGCTTTTGATATAATATTGGTGTATATTTGAAAAGGCTGGCAGTCATAGGGATAGGAAGCTGGGGAAGCAGGGTCGCAAGGGAAGCCGCAATACTGCTAAAGAATGGAGCAATAGATTCACTATCCTTGTGTGACATAAAAAAGGAAAAGATGGATGCATTCAAGCGCAACAATTCCGAGCTTCTGAAGGACATTTCCGGAATTTCGTTCCACAGCAATGCAGATAGCGTAGTGAAGGGTGGCATAGACTTCGCACATATATGTACGCAGAACAGCGCGCACCTGGAAGTTGCTAGTCTAATGGTAAAAAACAAAATCCCATTCATAGTGGAAAAGCCTGTAAGCGACAAGATAAGCGAAGTAAATGCTATGGAAAAGCTCATCAAGGCAAATAAAGGGCTTGTGGCTAAGAACGGGCTGATATTCAGGTTCGATAATTCGATAAAGGAAGCCAAGAAGCTTTACAAAAATGACCTTGGAAAGGTGCATTTCCTGAGATTCTATTGGGAATTTGCACGGGACTACATGCCAAATGTCGATATAATATGGGATCTCATGCCCCATCTTATAGACATATTCCACTTCATAACCAATGAGGAGTCGCATTTCGTTGCCGGCATAAAGACCCAGTTCAGGAGAAAGAATGATTCTGAGCTTGCGACAATAATTCTTGAGACTCAGAGCGGAGTAAAAGGCGTATTCAACATATCCTGGTTTTCAAGCAGGAAGAACAGGATAATAGAAATATTCGGAGAAAAAAAGATGCTCAGGGCTGACATACTTGAGCAGTCAATAACGCTTTTCGATTCAAAAGACATAAACCGTTCTGATACCGTTCAGGTAGCCAAAAACAATACCATAGCAGATGAGCTTACAAATCTGATAAATGACGCCCAATCCGGAAAGAATACTGTAAACAACATAGAGATAGGCATAGGCATAGCAAAATATCTCGATCTGATCGACAAGAAATCAAAGCCTATCTGATCTTCTTTACGATCCTTGCCGGGCATCCGTATGCAAGTCTGTAGGCAGGTATGTCTTTTGTAACAACCGAACCTGCGCCTATCATAGCATGCTTACCTATCCTGACTCCTGGCACTATTACGCTTCCTGCCCCTATAGATGCCCAGTCTTCGACTACCGTCCTGTAAAGCTTCCAGTCATCTCTTACCGTCGGGTATTTATCATTTGTGAATACTACTCCTGGGCCTATGAGAACATCATTGCCTATGGTTACGCCTGTGGGTATGAACGTGTGCGGTTTTATCTTGCATCTGTCGCCTATCACTGCCCCTTCCTCTATATAAACGAATGATTCCACTTTGCACATCGATCCGATCCTGCATCCATACAGATTTACATGATCCCTGATCACAGTGCCCTTGCCAATCTTGACATTCTTTATTACTGAAAATCCCGGTTTTTTCATGCTATCGCCTGTCGAAGAAACCTTCCACAGTCTCGCAAATGAATCTTACTTGCTCATCCTCAAGGAATACGTGCATCGGAAGGCTGAGGCAGCTCTTCGAAAACACTTCACTGTTCTTGAAGTCCCCTTCCTTAAATCCGAATCTGTTCCTATACACCGGCTGCAGGTGTATCGGGATGGGGTAGTGTATGCCTGTCTCTATTCCATGATCATCAAGATATGCTTTCAGTTCATCACGGCGCTCTGTTGTAATAACGAATTGGTGGAATACCGGCTCGAAATTTTTGTCCGGCATCTGCGGCAGCCCTAGCCCGTCTACATGCTTTAGCCTTTCATTGTAGATTCTAGCTATGCTTCGCCTCTTGTTGTTCCAGTTGCCTATATGCCTTAGCTGCACTCTCCCTATCGCAGCATTGACGGAACTCATTCTTGCAGTATACCCTATCAGATCGTGCTCATATTTAGATATTCTTCCAGAGTCGCGCAGTTTTCTGCATATATCAGCAATTTCCTCATTATCCGTAGTTACCATGCCTCCATCCCCAAGCACAGTCATGTTCTTGCTCGGGTAGAAAGAAAACGCAGCGGCATCTCCAAGGCTGCCAATCTTCCTGCCTTTGTACTTTGCTCCGTGCGCCTGGCATGCGTCTTCAATTATCTTCACATTGTGCTCCGACGCTATTTCAGCGAACTTGTCAAAGTCTACGGGCTGTCCGTATATGTGCACCGGTATTATCCCTGCTGCTTTGTTCTTCCTTACAGCTTTCTCTGCAGCATCAGGATCAATGCAGTAGTCCTTCAGCGATATGTCAGCAAATGCCGGAATGCCGCCTGCATGTATTATGCAGTTTGATGACGCGATGAATGACATTGGCGATGTTACCCATTTCTTCCCCTCCGCCCCTATTGAAATAAGTATGAACGCAAGAGCAGCAGTGCCAGAGCTTGTAGATACCGCATGTTTCGTGCCTACGAATCTTGAAAACTCTTCTTCAAACTTTACAACATTTTCCCCGTAAAGATACCTGTCATTGCGAAGAGCGTCTACTGCCGCATCCTCCATCTCCTTTGTGAATACCGGGCTGCCCTGATGTATCTTGTCTCTAATTAAAAACACCCCATAAGTATTGGAGATAGACTTATAAAAACCTATACAGACATAAGGTAAATGATTGCTGTGGAAGGAATTTCGCTTTTGCTATTCTCAAGGAATGATATCAAAAAAGCGCTCATGCTTGTGAAGGATATGTATGGGTGTTCAGATGAGATAATACTTTGCGATAGCAGCGACCGCAAGGAGCACGCGAAGCTGCTCTCAGAGACTAAAAGGCTGAAGCTGAACAAGCTTAGGATATTTTATACCGTGCCTCTCGGTTATCTGGAGCCCACGCTCATGTATGTCATAAAAAAGAGCAGATACAGGTGGTGCATCCTTTTGGGAACAGATGAGCGCATAAGCCCGAGGCTCAAAATTGACCTGCACAAATTGATCAATGACTATAAATGCAGCTCCTTCTCAATAAGGAGATTCGAGGATGTAAGCGGAAACAAGAAGGGTGCATATACAAACTGGCAGACAAGGCTGTTCAGAAAAGACAGAATATCCTTCAGGGGCATAATACACGAAGAGCCGGTAGTGTCCGGAACAACGATCAAATTGACAGATGCTAATTACTTCATAGATCATGTAAATGAACTCAAGGGAGATTCATCGAAGGGTTACAGCAGAATGGAGAGGTTCCTTAGGATGTCGTACAAGTCATTCAATGAGCGCCTTATAGACTATTTCTACAAGATCACCGTCCCAAAGAAGCACAATGCGCCTGGCGCATTCGGAGGAAGCCTCATGTCTCTTTTACTTCTTTATGAAAGGCTAGGCAACAAGCACCTAGAAGACGAGATAAGCGACTTTGACTATTTCGCGTTTTATTATCTATATTCGCTGGCAACGAGCTTCAAGATGCGCAGGCCAGGCGCATTTATCAATGCCTTTCGTGACGGAAAGCAGATGCTTGGCAAGGTAAGGGAGTGGCAGGCTGCTCCAGATGGAGACATGGAATTTGAGATATCAAAGATACTGTACAAAAAAGGGCTCATAAGGTTTTTGGAGCTTGATAAGGTCGAAACGATAAAATGGATAAATAAGAAATATGCAAATAGGGACGGTGGCATAGACCTGCTGATAAGTCTCCTGAAGCTGCGCTACAAAAAAGGCGAAAGGTGGCTGGATTGAATATTGCAATGATAAACAGCATAAAACCAATGCGGGGAAGCGGCGATGGCATAAGCGAGTATTCATACCAGCTTTATCTCCAGCTTAAGAAAGAGAACACAGTAAAGGAGGTATATGCAATAGACAGGGCCAGGAAAAACGACATAATCGGGCTGATAAGGGTAAATACAAAGCTTAGCTCAATTGCAGTAGCTGCAGGCAAAGAAAGCCATGATATATTCCACATAACAAATCAGGAAGTTGGGTTTGCTGCAAACGATGTAAGGACTGCAAACCCTGAAAATAACATTATAACCACAATACATGACGTATCAAGATTCGAGCGCAATCTGCACAAAGGCGCACTCCAGAAGGCATTCAACGAGATAGTCAAAAGGAGCATAAAGACAGCAATAAAGAATTCTGATTTTCTGATATTTGATTCAAGCCTAACGAAGCAGGAAACATTAAAGCATTTCAGGATAAACAGATCGGCGGTCATCAATATAGGGATAAGCAGCGAATTTTCCAGAAATATTTCGGGCAGAAGAAACAGTATATTTACTGTAGGCTACATTGGATCCTTTGCACACCATAAGAATGTGGGCATGCTCTTCAATGCAGCAAAATTATCAAAAGGTAGAAAAACAAATTTTATCATATACGGAGAAGGCACAGAAAGAAAGAACCTTGAACGATTCAAGATCAAAAATGGACTTGAGAATCTTAGAATGATGGGCTTTGCTCCAGAATCAAGGAAGGTAAGCATATACGACAGTTTCGACGCATTCGTATTCCCAAGCCTTTACGAAGGGTTCGGCATACCAATTATAGAGGCGCAGGCGAGAGGCCTTCCTGTAATAATATATAAGAATGGAAAAATTCCAAAAGAAGTAAGAAAGTACTGCTTGGAAGCTGATAATGAAGAGCACATGGCGCAGATAATAGAAAGCTTAAAAAAAAATGGATACAATGAAAGGATTAGGAAGAAGGCCACAGAGTATGCACGGAGCTTCACATGGGAGAAGTGCGCAAAGGAAACCTTAAAAGTTTACAATAATGTATTAAATGGGTGATTTCGTGAATGTCGATGAGATAAAGGAGTACATGAATGAAGGTGCAGAGCTAAGGAAAAAAATAAATCACCTGCAGGTCTATGAGCTCGGAATTGAGCTTTCAAAAAGATTCAGAGACGGCCATAAGCTCCTTATTTTTGGGAACGGAGGGAGCGCAGCAGATTCACAGCATATAGCGACAGAGTTTGTAAGCAAGTTCAGGAAGGACAGAAAAGCGCTTCCTGCATTGGCGCTCAATACAAATACCTCGTCGCTCACCGCAATAAGCAATGACTACGACTTCGGAAGGGTATTTGAAAGGCAAGTCGAGGCATTTGCAAGCAATGGAGATGTAGTCATAGGGATATCTACGAGCGGAAATTCAGAGAATATTGTAAGAGGGTTGAAAAAAGCGAGGGAGATGGGGTGCCTTGCAGTAGGGTTTACTGGAAAAGGCGGGGGCAGGGTAAAGGATGCTGCAGACATTACAATAAATGTTGACAGTACTGAGACGTCACTAATACAGGAAGTCCACATAGCAATAGGACACATAATATCAAAAATTGTCGAAGATTCGCTATGAAGCCAGCATTGTTCATAGACAGGGACGGAACTATAAACAAGGATTGTCCATACTGCAGAAATGAAAGCGAAATAAAAATATTCGACGATGTATTTGCACCTATTGCAAAGCTGTCAAAAATATTCTATATAATAATAATTACAAATCAATCAGGCATATCAAGAGGCTATTTTTCACTTAGCGATCTTGAGATGATGAATGAAAAAATAAAAAGGGAAATGGCAAAAAGAGGCGGAAGAGTTGATGCGATATACTTCTGTCCACATAAAGATGAGGACAACTGCAGTTGCAGGAAGCCGAAGGCTGGCATGATAGAAAAAGCAGCAAAGGATTTTGACATAGATCTTCCAAGGTCTTTTGTAATAGGGGACGATGATAAGGACATGCTTCTTGCCAAAAATATCGGTTTAAAGGGCATAAGGATAAGGAAAAAAGGCAATGAAAAAGGGGACTACTTTGCGGAAGATTTTTATGGTGTTCTAGAAGCAATAAATAATCACATAAGGTAATAAAATGGAACTTAGAGACAAAAAGATAATTGTTACTGGAGGTGCAGGGTTCATAGGAAGCAATCTTGTAGAAACGTTATGCACAAACAACGAGATATGTGTTATAGACAATTTACATACTGGGTCTAAGCATAATTTATCGTTTGCCATGAAATCCGGAAAAGTCAAATTTTACGAAACGAACTCTGGAAACATATCTAAAATTAGATTTGATGCAGATATAGTATATCATCTTGGCATGTATTCAGCATCTCCAATGTATAGAAAAAATCCAAATCTTCTTGGCAATGTAACAAGTGAAATGATAAAAGTATTAGAATACATAAAGGATAGAAACATCCCTCTTGTTTTTGCCTCAACTTCCTCTATTTATAATGGAATAAAACCACCCCATAGGGAAGATGCGAGATATAATGTATCTGATTTTTATACTGAAGGGAGGATATTTGCCGAAAGAATGTCAGAACTTTACAATAAGCTTTACGAATGCGATATAGCTGCAATGCGCTTCTTTTCTGTTTATGGGTGGCATGAAGAAGCAAAGGGCAACTATGCAAATTTAGTATCTCAATTTTTATGGAACATGCAAAAAAACAAGCGACCAATTATATATGGTGACGGAACACAAAAAAGGGATTTCATATTCGTTGAAGATGTTGTTACCGCGTTGATAAAAGCATCAAAAATTTATGGATTCAATGTTTTCAATGTGGGATATGGAAAAAGTTTTACGCTTAATGGTCTGGTAGACATATTAAATGATGAATTAGATAAGAGTATAAAACCAAAATACATACCAATGCCCGTAAGCAATTATGTCAAGGAGACTTTGGCAGATCCGAAGAAATCAGAAAGACTGCTTAAATTCAAAGCAAAAACAAGCATTTACAATGGAATTCATAAAATTTTGAACAGATGAATATATGTTTGCTACAAGAAGAAGAATGATAATGTCAAGGACGCCACTTAGGATAACCTTTGTGGGTGGAGGCACTGATCTTCCAGAATTTTATAAAAATTACGGTAATGGTGCCGTCATATCTTCTGCAATAAATAAATACGTTTATGTAATTATCCACAAACGTTTCGATGATAGCATTCGAGTTGGCTATACAAAAACTGAAATAGTAAAAAATGTTGAAGATATAATGCACCCTACTGTGAGGGAATCGCTTAAATTTCTTGGGATAAGTGGGGGGATAGAAATAACTACAATGGCAGATATACCTTCCGGAGGCACCGGAATGGGTTCCAGCAGTAGCTTTCTGGTGGGTTTACTAAATGCACTTCATGCATGGAAAGGAGAGTATGCTACCCCTGCAGAGCTTGCAGAAGAGGCTGTGGAGATAGAGAGATCAATATTGAAAGAACCTGGCGGTAAACAGGATCAATATATAGCTGCATTCGGCGGATTGCAATTAATGGAATTCGAAAAAGATGAAGTTGTAAATATTATTCCTATAATTATGAAAGAATCAAGCCGCAAGAAATTGCAATCACATCTCCTGATGATTTATACTGGAATAGAAAGAAGTTCGGCAAATATACATTTAAAACAAAGATTACAGATAAAGAAGCACCTTAATAGTTATAAAAAAATGGCAAAACTTGCATATAATATGTTTGATGACCTTTCCGATAACAAATGGGATAAAACCGGCATATACCTGACTCAGAACTGGAATCTTAAGAAGACATTGAGTGATGGTATAACTGACGGCGTAATAAATGATCATATAATTCGTGCACATAAAGCAGGTGCACAGGGCTGGAAGCTTATTGGTGCAGGAGGCGGTGGATTTCTTTTATTTTATGCGCCTAAAAACAAACATACTGATATAATAAAATCTTTAAAGCCACTCAGACCAGAACCGTTTGAATTTTCATTTTCAGGAAGCAGAATAGTCTATGTCGGTGATTGAAATTAAATATTTATTTAATTATAAAGATAAAATTGCGATTAAATGACAAAATTATTTATTACGGGAATTTGTGGCTTCATAGGCAGGAATGTTGCGAAGCGGGCGTTGGAGCTAGGTTATGTTGTTTCAGGAGCCGACATAAAACTGATTAAGATTCCGGGGGTAAAGGTCACCAAGGCAGATATAAGAAATAAAAAAGCTATGTTAAAGCTTACGAAAAATGTTGACTATGTAATACATCTTGCTGCGGTTACCTCCAACCTAGAGTTTGAAAAGAATATGCCTTATGCTTATGATGTCAATGTAAATGGATTTAATAATGTAATTGAGGCAGCTTACAGAAATAGATGCAAGAAGTTTATTTACGCCTCAAGCTCTGCCGTTTATTCAAATGAGTTCTCTGAAGATACCGTAATAGATATTGGCAGAATGAGAAACCATTATGCAAAGACCAAGCTGATGAACGAGGCTGTTGGAAAATCTTATAGATTGAATAATATTTTGGATGCTATAGGGCTGCGTTTCTTCAATGTATACGGCAACGGCGAGAACGAAAAGGGCAATTATGCAAGCATAATAAATATTTTCAGGAAATACAAAAAAGCTGGTAAGCGGATAGTTATATATGGCAACGGAAAGCAGGCCCGGGATTTTGTATATGTAAGGGATGTAGCTGAGATAGTGTTGCTTATACTGAATAAAGGTAAAAAAGATTTATACAATATTGGTACAGGAAAGACAGTCTCTTATAATGAAATAGCAGAAATGATCGACACTAAAAAGAAGAAGCATGTAAAGAATCCGCTTTCCACTTACCAGCATCTTACAAAAGCTGATACGAAAAGGCTTCTTTATGCAATTGGATACTATAAATTTGTTGATGTAAGGGATGGAATATTAAAGTTTGCCGAGGATAATAATTAATGTGAGTGCATGAGTGTTAAGCGCCTAGAGATACCAGAAGTTCTACTTATAGAGAAGGCCTTATTTAAAGATAATCGTGGATGGTTCTCCGAGTTTTATAATCAACAGGATGCTAATTTACCAAAGTTTGTGCAGCAGAATGCTGCATTCACCAAAAAAGGTGGTCTTCGTGGGCTTCATTGGCAGGAGGAGCCGCATTTTCAGGAAAAACTCGTAAGCGTATTGTCGGGGAAAATACTTGATGTTGCGGTGGATATAAGAAAAGACAGCAAGACATTCGGAAGGCATGTAAAGATTGAGCTTGTCCCTGGACAGCTCCTATTTGTTCCAAAAGGGTTTGCACACGGATTTCAGGCACTGGAAGACAGTTGTGTTACCT
Organism: Microcaldota archaeon; assembly: GCA_021803425.1. Taxonomy (GTDB): domain Archaea; phylum Micrarchaeota; class Micrarchaeia; order Micrarchaeales; family CABMGC01; genus JAJZNA01. Next base: position 52,237 of record JAJZLN010000007.1, read on the forward strand.
ACTTAGTTTCTAATTTTTATTTTAAGGGGAGTGAAAGGGGTATAAACTTCCTGTCTCCCAGTTTGAAAATAAATCTTAGTAATATCCCACTAATAATGTCCGAAAAGGATAGAAATGCCAAGTCATTTGAAGAGGTATTTGGATGACCACAGACAGAGCCTATGGAAAAAATGTGTTAATAATAGGTGGATCTGGACAGTTGGGCAAAAGCTTATCTGAATTCATGCTAAAGAAGGGCTATACAGTTAACTCCACATATAACACTAAAGCAGAAGGCACACTGCAACTCGATGTGACGGATAGGAAAAGGACTTTTGAGGTAATCACAAAATTCCATCCGGATGTAATAATAGATACCCACTCGCTTCTTGCTAGAGAATGCGAAAGAGATCATGAATTAGCTTGGAAAGTCAATGTTGAAGGTACGAAGAACATTGCAGAAGCTGCAATTGAGACAGCGTCTGGACTTATATTCATCTCTTCTGATTACATATTTGATGGGACAAAAAAAAAGTACGATGAAAGAGAGACGCTTAGTCCAGTAAATCAATACGGATTTACAAAGGCAGTTTCAGAAGCTATTGTCAGATATTTTGTGCCAGATAGTCTTATTATACGAACTTCTGGGATTTATGGAGCTAGAAAGGGATTTCCTAAGTTAGTCTACAATACACTTAAGAATGGCAATAATTTTGAAGTATACATTGATCAGTATGTAAGTCCAACATTTGTGGAGAATCTTACAGAGATTATAGTTTTACTTTACCAAAAAGGTGAAAAGGGGATATTTAACATCGCTAGCGATAAGCCTATGAGTAAATATGAATTTGCGGTCAAAGTATGCAAGAGGTTTAATTTAAATAGAGAACTTTTAATTCCAGTTGCAACCAAAGAAAAAAGCATATTTACTGGTGGAAAGATCAAGCTTGACACCAAAAAATTAGAAAAGGCGCTTGGAATGAAGCCACAGGATCTGAAAGAAGGACTAAATATGGTTGAGTTTGATTGAATGAATATTTTGATAAGTGGCGGCGCTGGCTATATCGGCTCAATACTTTCTGAAGAGTTAGTCAGAAGAGGCTATAAGGTTACCATATTGGATACTTTCTTTTTCGGGGAAGAATCCATTAAAAGTATAAGGGATCAGGTAAAAATTGTAAAAGGAGATATAAGGGCGGTCAGTGCCGATGTTTTCGATGGAGTTGATGCTGTAATAAATATGGCAGCTATATCGAATGACCCAGCTAGTGAACTTAAACATGGGCTTACAGAATCGATAAATCATTTTGGAAGATCAAGGACTGTGGAACTCAGCAAAAAGAAAGGAGTGAAAAAACACATACTTGCTTCAAGTTGTTCCATATATGGATTTACTGATGGAATCTCCGATGAAACATCAAAAGTAAATCCGCTTACAGTATATGCAAAGGCAAATGAAGCACTTGAAAAGGATGCCTTCGCTTTAGCGGACAGGAATTTTTGTGTCACTTCGCTGAGACAGGCTACTGTGTATGGATTGTCACCAAGAATGCGTTTCGACCTGATGGTAAATACGATGGTACTACAGATTTTTAGAGACGGAAAGATAACGCTTCTCGGAGATGGCGGAGAATATCGACCTTTTGTGCACGTAAAAGATACCGCCATGGCATTTGTAAATACACTTGAATCTGATGATGATTCAGTAAATGGCGAAATTTTCAATGTTGGAGAAGTCAATATGAGGCTTGATGAACTGACTCATAGAGTGACTGATGCACTTAAATTGAAGTATAGATGCGATTTTGGAACCATGATCGACAAGAGAAATTATCGTGTGAGTTTTGAGAAGATTAAAAAGATTGGCTGGAAACCGGAGTACAATATAGATGAAGGTGCTAGAGAGGTATGGAGAGCACTTAAAAATAGAAGTACAAATCCAGATGACCCGCGCACGATAACTGTAAAGTGGTATAAAAATTTGATAGAGCAAAATGAGGTAAAAGTGGATGGATAGGCTTTCTGTGCTTACCTTTACGTGTAATGATCAGAAACTTGCAAAGGAGCTTATAAAGGATGTTGCTGAAATTGCTGATGAAATAGTGATAATGGATTCCAGTGATGTTAAAATAGATAAGAAATATTTTCCTTATAAAGAAAAGATAAAAATCTTTCACAATAAAAGATTGGGCTATCCTGAACCATTCAAGTTATATGGTATAAGCAAATGTATGGGTAACTGGATACTTGTAATATATACTGATGAACGTTTAAGCAGTGGGCTAAAAAGGGATATTAAAAAAATAATGAAGTCTAGAAAGGATACCCTAGTTATTTCAATAAAAAGGTATGACGATTGGACCTCAAAAGGACTTGGTAGCCATTATAGCTGGCAGAATGTATTGTTTCAAAATAGATTAGACAAATTAAATGGAGTAAAGGGAAATATACATGAAATAGCAGAGCCTAAAGATAAAAATAACAGTGTGAAGATCCTTTCTAATAAGGATTATTACATAATACATTTGCGTAAGGAAGAGGAGCTTCATCTCAATTATAGTGAATTAAACCAGCTTCTTAGAATTTCTTATGGAGATATGCCTAGAAAATTCAGGAATTCCGGAGTATTTTTTGGAAATCCTGTTGCATTAGGTTTACTAGACATATATTTGAAAGGCAAAAATCCTAATGATGAATTGAGCTATGTGGGATATTGGATATATTTCTTACTATTTCATATTAAACAAGCAATAGATGCTAAAAATATTGATCGAATAACAAGAAATTTTCCACAAAGAATGGAAGAGATAAGGAGATATCTTTCTGAATCAAACAGTAAAATCATGTTTAAGGCGATAAAAGAAGCAGAGGATATTGGTGTGGCCTATTATTTGAAATTGAATACGAAAAAGGGTATGCAAAAACTTTCTTCTTATAAAGAAAACGGGATAAAATTACTTTTCAAACTGATACTTGACGAGTATGCAAGGAAACATAGAATCAGAAAGGTAGATTAGTGATAGCTTTGATAAAAGTGGGACTTTTAGGTTTAGCAGAAGATTATGACAAGAGTAAAGGGCAGGGCATACAAAGGTATATGCATGAAGTTTATTTCAGGATGAAATTGAATAGAAAGAATATACAAATAGAAAAGACAGGAAATTCACACATAGTTCCGGTAATAGGCGCAGGATTATCCTTTCTTTTAGGAAACATGGCGTTTGATTTTGGCAATTATGACATAATTCACAACATGGACCAGAAACCACTTCTTCCGCTTAGAAAAGACAATGCTATATTAGTAACTACTGTGCATGACTTCCAGCCACTTCTTGCCCCATATCTGAACGATATCGGTCCAAAGGAGAGGCTGTGGCAGGCGATCATAAACTATGGGATGTGGAAATCTCTGGAATCGGACTATCTAATAGCTAGGTCGACCCTAACTAAAGCAGATGCAATAAAGTTAGGTTATGACAGAAGCAAAATAACGATTATAAGCGATGGGGTAGATGAAAGGTATTTTTCCAGATCACGAAGGATGAAAAGAAAGGATTTTGTGGTTGGATATTTGGGAGCATTCAGAAAGAGGAAGAATATTGGTTTTGCAATAAATTCATTCAGGCACATAAATACGAAAAACATAACGTTTGAGATTTACGGCAAGGAAGAATTTGAATATAAAAAAGTAATTTCTGCATCAACAAAGGATGGCAGGATAAAATACATGGGCTTTGCACCAGAAAACAAAATAGTGCAGATATACGACAGTTTCGACGCGTTCGTATTCCCAAGCCTTTATGAAGGGTTTGGCATACCCATTATAGAGGCGCAGGCGAGAGGTCTTCCTGTAATAATTTGCAAGCATGGAAAAATACCCAAAGAAGTAAGAAAGTACTGCTTCGAAGCTGATGATGAAGAACACATGGCGCGGATAATAGAAAGCTTAAAGGAAAACGGATACAACGAAAGGATAAGGAAGAAGGCCACAGAATATGCGAGGAGCTTCACATGGGCAAGAGAATCAACTGAAACTCTAAAGCTTTATAAAATCATTATGGGATAAAATAGTTGTAATATAGAAGCCCGAAAGTCAAAGAATATATCTGAAGCTACTTAATCTCTAAAATTCAAATTGGTATAAACACAATATAATGTTAACAAAGCTGTATAATAATGTGCAATCGTAATGATTACAAAAACTATTTATTTTCAAATCATAGAAAAGAAATGATAGCTAGTGAACTTGACGCTTGGCACAAACAATATCTACCAATATCTTCAAAAGGTACTATTCTGGATGTTGGTGCAGGAGAAGGTGAAACTATGTTATTCTATCTCCTTCATGGAGCTAAAAGGATAATTTGTATAGAAGCTGACAGAAATAAAGTCAACATATTGCGTAAGAACGCCAAACTTGCAGAGAAAAAATTTGATGCTCAAATCGATATTATAGAAGCATGGCTTGATAACATAAAGATAGATATAGATGGTGGGGAAGAAAACATGGTAATGGAAAAGCATTTTGTAGGATATTGGAAGGAAGTGGGGCATTCTCAAGGTTTTCCTGCCGCTGCAAAAGTCTATAAACTTAAAAAGATAAAGTGGCTTGATAATCTGCTTTTAGCTAAGGAACTATTCATAATAAAATTTACACAACCAAAAGAAGTATATGAAAAAGAGAGGACAAAAGGAAGAAGGAATTAATAAACAAATTAACTATCATCCCATTAAAAATGGTAATCATGAGTCAAAATAAAAAGAAAATTAAATTGGCAATATTTACTGGCAGCGATATGCGTACCTTTGGAGGAGGCGAGAAATACGTAGTTGAGTTGGTTAATCGTTTGAAGAGTTTCGAAATAGTAATATTTTCATATAACGGAAAGCCCCCTTTTAGGCAAACATATGCCCAAATTAAAAAAATATGTAAAACTAAAATTGCATATTATAACGCATTTGAGCTACCACTGATCAAAGAGCGCTTCATGTTTACATTAAGTGGAATTAAAGCATTAAATGAACTTCAAAAATTTGATGTTGTTTACTGCTTAGATAACAGTTTCTTTACAAACCTTCTATTGTATATTGCCAGTAGAAAATACAAATTCAAATATATACTGGGAATACACGATGCAAATATACTTAAGGACAAACCAATAATTCCTTCTTCTGCAAGGAGAATGCTCCTCAAAATTTACGCTCCTATAAGGAATTTTGGAATAATGCATGCGCCAAATATAAGGGTAGTAAATGAAGCTGACGGCGAAAAATTGCGCAATATGGGTTACAAAGGGCAAATATATAAAATAACTGATTTTGTAAATGTTGGTAGAACAAAAGTACGTATTAACAAAAACCGATTTATAGTTCTTTTTGTAGGCAGATTAAGTATAGAGCATAAAGGGGTAGATTTTCTCATAGAAATAATAAATAAAGTATTGAAATTGAATAGTAACATATTTTTTGATATAGTGGGATCTGGAGACAACGGCGAAAAAATCGTAATGAATCTTGTCAAAAAAAACCCGAATAACGTAAAATGGCTTGGATTTATCAATGAAAAAATGTTATCCAAAGAATATGCCAAAGCCAACCTGCTTTTATTTCCTTCAAGGTTTGAAAGTTTCGGATTGAGCCTTGCAGAAGGACAAGCATACGGCCTTCCTGCAGTAGCTTTTAATGTCAGGGGTCCAAATGTTATAATAAAAAATAACTTGCAAGGTGCTCTGATAGAGCCATTTCATGTAAATTTAATGGTTTCTGAAGTAATCAAATACTATAAGCTTTGGAAAAATAATAAAAAAGATTATTTCAGGATTAAACAATCAATATCTAAAATAATAACAAGAAGATTTGGACAGGATACAATAATGCCTAAAATAATAAACATGTTTACTACTTGAAGTTGTAGTAAATATATGTTGTCAATATTAAATATTTTAGATAGGGGTCGGATTAACAATGAAAAACAGTATTGGCATTGGATTAAAGACAGTAAATGTGGCTAGCTACATACTGTTTGGAAGAATACTCACTTTCGCAATGATCGGAATTGCACTTATTCTTGTAACCAGAATTCTTGGGCCTACACAATACGGAATATATACGCTTGCAGTCGCATTTGCAGGAATATTTGGCTCTATAGGATATTTTGGAGTTGGGACTGCTTTAAACAAGTTCATAGCAGAATACAAGGAAAAAAAAGACAAGGACGAAATAAGCACAATATTCTCAAACGCGCTGTTTTTAGTGATAATAACTGGCGTGATCCTTACTGCAATCTCATTCTTCTTAAGCAACTTTATTTCCGGATATATATTCCATACCTCTTCAATGTCATATGTGATTAAGGCAGTGTCATTTTGGATAATAACCGCAATGCTGTTCGGAACTGTCTATGATTCTCTTCTTGGATTTGGTAATGGCAGAAACGTTGCCATTGCAGCAAGCGTACAGGCATTCTTCCAGGCAGGTATAAGCATTGCGTTTGCATTGATGGGGTTCGGTGCTCTTGCTCCTATATTTGGGCTTGTATTTGGGTACTTCATAGGATTTGCAATAGGCATTACACTGATGTTCAGATACAACAAGCTGCATTTAACTATGCCTTCACTAATGCATATCAAGAGGCTTGTAGGTTTTTCTCTTCCGCTTGCGACTGCCAACATATTCGGCGGTTTGATAGGGAGCTTTGGATTGGTGCTTCTCGGGTATTTTACAGTCCCTGCAGTATTGGGAAATATAGGGATTGCATCCAGGACAAGTTCATTGCTGAGCATAGTGTTCGATTCAATAAGCTTTGCAATCCTTCCCACTTTTTCTGCTGTCACTTCAAACCTTAAACTCAAAAAACAAATAGGAAGGCTGTACGGATACACTGTATATTTGGCAATACTTTTTGTATCACCGCTGCTTTTCTATATTGCAATATTCTCTCTTCCATTCTCATATACCCTATTCGGTGGCAGTTATAGCTCTGCGCCCCTGTACATGTCGGTATTGAGTATAGGGCTGCTCATAGGGATAGCGGGATCGTATGCAAATACTGTGCTTATAAGTTCTGGACACGTGAAGCTTTCACTTAAATACAATTCCATAGCCTACATCATAATGCTCATTCTATTTTTAATTTTAATCCCTATATTCGGTGGTCTAGCATACGTTCTGATAAGTTTTCTTATCGCTCCTATACTTTTAGATATCATAATTATAAGAGGCATTTTAAGGTTAATGAAGGTGAACTTCAGAAGCAGAAAACTTTTTAGAATAATGATAGCAAATATAACAGTTTCAATAATCCTTTTTCCACTTTACTTTGCATTCAACGGAATAATTCTATTGGCTCTGGCTGCCATGGGATTTTGTATCCTTTATCCAATATTTGTAGTAATTGCAGGTGGCGTAGACGTAGGGGATATTAATACTATAAAAGACATTTCAAATGGAGTACCTATTGCAGGAAGGATAGTCCAGATATTTATAGACTATGCAAAAATGGCGATTAGATGAAATTCAGCTTCTCTAAAAATATATTCGTGAATAAAAAGTTAAGGGAAGAGCTTTCCAAGCCTTTCGGCAAACTTATGAATACTGAAAAGTTAATAAAATATATAAAGAACTATGAAACAGTATACGCAATAGGTGATGTTACTCTTTCTGAATTATTAAAACAAGGTCGCATTCCAAAAGTAGGTATTTTTGATTATAGAACCGAGAGGGACGCAGTGCAATTTCCAATAATCAGGGAAACGTATAAAAATCCTCTATGTGTAAAAAACAGACGCGGAGAACTCAGCACCGGGCTCTGGCAAGCAGTTGAAATTGCATCTAAGTCTAAGAAGCCTGTTGGAATTAGGGTATACGGTGAGGAGGATCTTGCTTCACTGGCCTGCATCTATTTTGCAAAAAATGGGGATATTGTTGTTTATGGTATGCGTGGAATGGGAATGTCGGTAATAAAAATAAATAAAAAAATAAAGGATTATATTGTAAGAGTACTCAAAATCATGTCAATTTCATGAAATTCCCATATTTAATAGGTGGTTCAAATGCGCATTGGAATATTGGGCTCATACGGGGAGTTCAATAAGTTCTCTGGAGAAGGAGTTAAGAGATATTCATATGAGCTATATAATAATCTGAATAATAAATCAATAAATAAAATTGCAAATATAATAAAATTAGAAACTAATTTGCCATTAGGAATCATACCATCATTTTTAATAGAAAATAGTTTTAGGAAATTCTCTGATTTTGATATAATACATAGTACTGGTCAGCGCATTTTTTTTCCACTAAATAAGGGGAAATGCAAGATTATGGTTACTGCCCATGACTTCAGGCCATTATTAGATCCGATTTGGCGCATTGAAGTGGGAAATGGCATTAAAAATAAAATATATTCAGAGTTGGGTGTAATGGGCATGCATCAATCTTTAAAATTTGATTATATATCTGCAGATTCTATGCAAACTAAGGATGAAGCAGTACGTTTGGGGTTTAATAGAAATAATATTTCAGTAGTTAATCTCGGTGTTGATAGGAGATATTTTTCCAGGGCTTCTAAACATATAAAGAAACAAAAATTTGTAGTGGGCTATGTTGGTTCATTTGCAATACATAAAAATGTAAAATTCTTAGTAAACTCGGTAAAACATATGAATAAAAACATCATTTTTAACTTATGGGGAAATAAAAATCAGGAATTCAACAATTTGAATAAGCTTTCTTTAAAGTACCAAAATATAAAGTTCATGGGCTTTGCGCCAGAAAACAAAATAGTACAGATATACGATAGTTTCGATGTATTTGTGTTTCCAAGTCTTTATGAGGGATTCGGCCTGCCTATCCTTGAAGCACAGGCAAGAGGTCTTCCTGTCATAATTTATAAGAGAGGCAGGATTTCCAATGAGGTAAGAAAGTATTGCTTCGAAGCAGAGGATGAAGCCCACATGGCGCAGATAATAGAAAGCTTAAAGGAGAACGGATATAACAAAAAGCTGAAAAGGAAGGCCACAGAATACGCGAGGAGCTTCACATGGGAGAAGTGTGCAAAGGAAACATTGCAAATATATCAAAAATTGATTAGATAATGTTCAAAATAAGAAATATTATTAAGTTAAGCATCTAATTTCGAGTAGATATATATGGAAAAAGTACTGCTTACTGGAGCTACAGGATTCATAGGAAGCGAGCTTGCACCTAAACTTATCGAGAAGGGCTACGAAGTGCATGCATTGGAAAGGTATGTTACGGGCAGGTACTCATTTGAAAAGAACAGGAACTTTATCAATCATTATGCCAGCCTTGCCGATTTTCCTGCAATAAAAAATATCGTGCATGAGGTTCAGCCTGATTATGTGCTGCATCTTGCAGCAATAAGCCCTGTTTCATTTTCATATGATCACTACATAGAGGTAACAGAAGTAAATTACCTTGGCACAATAAACCTTGCAGAGGCATGCTACAGGGAGGTTCCGCATTTCAAGCAGTTCATAATGGCTGGGACTTCCGAGCAGTACGGCATGACGCTTAAGGACAAAAAGGAAAGGCTTACTGAAGACTCGAAGCTGCATCCAAACAGCCCATATGCAGTTGCAAAGGTCGCAGCAGATCTTTATCTGAAGTATATGCATGAAGCATACAGATTTCCAATGACCATCCTCAGGCCGTTCAACACATACGGGCGAAAAGCCAATTCACATTTCTTTATAGAGAGGACGATAACGCAGATGCTGAAGGGGGATAAGGTATATCTCGGAGACAAGAGTGCAATAAGGGACTGGCTGTATGTTGACGACCACGTCAATGCATATCTTAAGGCGCTGGGAAACAGAAAAGCAATAGGCGAAGTTATACAGGTGTGTACAGGAAAAGGGTACACTACCGAAGAGACAGCAAAACTGATAGCAAAATTTACTGGTTTCAAAGGAGACATAATATGGAACGCAACGCCAATGCGTCCTCTTGATGCAAGAGTGCTTATCGGCGACAATTCAAAGGCAAGAAAGCTGCTTGGCTGGGAGCCTAAATACAATCTGGAGGAAGGTCTGAAGAAGACAATAGGGTATTGGAAACTCCAGAACCAAAGGAAGTAGCGCCAAAACATCAGAATTCATTCGAAAGACAGCTCCTCTGTAGCGCAATGTTTATAAATTGCTGGTGCATGAAATATATTGGGCATTGGGTTATGGCTTCGGATGCAAAAGGCAATTCTAAATCATTGCTTATAATAGCAATATTAGTTGTAGTAATAATAGCTCTTATTGCGGTTGTGATGTTTAATCACTCTGCTTCCGTGCAGGAGCTGTCGGCTTCTATCTCACCAATAATGCAGAATATAAATGTTACAGAAGTTGCGACCATAACCGCTTCAGCGTCCAGCGGACAACAACCATATTACTTCCAATGGTACAATGACACTTCAGGTTCACTTGTTCCAATTGCAGGACAGAGTGGCGTATCCCTTTTAGTAAGCGGCGATAACGCAGGCACATACAAGTATTCCGTTTCAGTCTCTGATTCTGAATCGCCTGCAAAGACGGTCTCCTCGCCTCAGGCAACAGTTATTGTTTCTGTACCTTCACTGACTGTTTCAGTCTCCCCTCAGTCAAACAAGGCATATGTGGGACAGGGCATTATTCTTACTGCAGCTGCGCTGCATGGCGTACCCCCATATTCATACCAATGGTATAATGACACCTCTGGCACCGGGGTTCCAATTGCAGGACAGATTGGCGCGACCCTTTCTCTCAGCCCAAGCGTGGCAGGCGAATTCAAGTATTATGCATCAGCGACGGATTCGGAGACGCCTGCAAAGACCGTATATTCAAATCCGGTATCTCTTTTAGTAAATTCAACTCCAAGCGTGACTATTACCATTACAAATTCTCAGCCAGCCGCCGTTTCCTATCCTTTCCAGCAAATGATAACCTTTAATCCTTCACAATATGCGCAGTTCGAAGCCTTTGATCTTGGCAATATACGATTTTATCAGGGTTCTACTGAGCTTTATTCATGGTGTGAATCAGGGTGCAATTCAAATTCACAGAATGCAGTATTCTGGGTAAAAATTCCAGGCGGCATCGGTGCAGACTCCAGTGAAGCAGTAACAATGGTGTTCGAACCAAAAAGCGTAGAATATGATGGCGTCTATGCCGGAGAAGCACCGCAACTTAGCCCAGTTTATGCTGAGTATGACAATGGAGCAAATGTGTTCCTTAGATACGAGAATTTCGAAGGCGCTTCAGTACCTTCTGGATGGAGCCTGCAGAACAGCGCCGGCAACGGAGTGCCTACGTATATTGACAACAAAGCGGTTTTGTCATCGGTTAATCTTGGAGGAAATTACGGCTCTCTTGTATCGGATTGGCAGATAAATGGAACTTCAACTATCGATGCGTTTGTGCTTTCGCAATCTACAAGCAACGGACAGGATCATGTGATATATTCTAGTTCAAGTCCTTCATCATTTGCTTATCAGCCAGACAGTGTGAATTATCAGAATGGCAGCGGCCTTGAATGCGAGTCAAATGCCGGAGGGACCCCCAATGCGGTGTTTTCTGCATCTCCCGATCCAGCACTTCCTGCAGTAATAAGCGTGTACGGGGCAAACATGTATGCAAATTATGCCCTGGTAGGATCGCTGAACTCCGGAAGCATACTTACTTCAGGATTCCTTGGTATGGAGGCTAACAGCGGCAACAGCGCAAACTTTACCGTGCAGTGGGTAAGGATAAGGGCGACTCCTCCTAACGGAGTTATGCCAAGCGCAAGCTTTGCAACCCAATAATCCTGCATTTGCCAATGCAATACAAAGCCATTTTAACCTATTCATTCCGTATATTATCAAATATTACTAGATTTTCTGGTTTAAGGTAGATTAACTGAAAGAATTCAAGGAGCTTAATTTAAAGCATGGGCTAGTTGAAGCGCTGGCACACATGGGCTTCAATACCATGACAGAAGTGCAGGAGCTTGCAATACCGATAGTTCTGGAGCACAAGGATGTTGTCGTAAGGTCAAAGACGGGAAGCGGCAAGACCGCAGCATTCCTAGTTCCAATAATACAGGAGATACAGGGAGCAGGCCATACAAGCGCGCTTGTCATAGTGCCTACAAGAGAGCTTGCGCTTCAGGTCGCCTCTGTGGCAACAAAACTCGGGAACACAAACCATGTAAGAGTTGCTATAGTATATGGCGGAGCCTCGATAAATGTGCAGATGCAGGCGCTCTCAAGGGGAGCGGAGCTTGTCATAGGCACTCCAGGTAGGATAATAGACCTTATGGAGAGGGGGGCGCTCAAGATAGGCAGGATAAAATTCTTCGTGCTTGATGAAGCGGATCTCATGCTTGACATGGGATTCATAGATGATATAAGGCAGATTCTTTCCAGCGCGCCGAGCGACAGGCAGACGCTTCTTTTTTCAGCCACAATGCCGAGGCAGATAGTTGACATGGCAAGGAATTACATGAAGAGCGATGCAACAAGGCTTACCGTGGGCGAGGAGGAAGACATAACTGTAAGCACAATAACGCATGGATATTATTTTGCAAGCGGAAGGGCAAAGTTCGCAGCGCTGATGGCTTACATAGAAAAATTCAACCCTAAGAAATGCATAATATTCACCTCTACTCAGAGGGAATCTGAATTCGTGCACAGGTTCCTTGCATCCAACAGCTTCGATGCCATAGTCATGCACGGGGGCATGAGCCAGGCGCAGAGGGAGAGGTCGCTTCATGCGTTCAAGCAGCATTCAAGATTCCTTATATCAACGAATCTTGTCTCAAGGGGCTTGGACATACCTGACATAACCGACATAATAAACTTTGATGCGCCCAACGAGCCCAAGACATACATACACCGGGTAGGAAGGTCTGCAAGAATGGGGAAGGACGGTCGTGCATTCACGATATTCGGGAATGACCAGAAGAGCCTCATGCACGATACAAGGGCGGTTGCAAATGTGGAGATGCATTTAATCGATTTGGACATCTCAAAGTTCAGGGACATACAGCTTCCTGAGCATGAACGATGGGGAGGCGGCAGGGATGCTGGACGCGGGAGAAGCTTCGGAGGAGAGAGGAGGTTCGGTGGCGAAAGGCAGCGCGGATTCAGGAGGGAGGGAAGAGGGTCTGGAGACAGGGACGGCCACCACGGAAGGAGTTTCGGAGGGGATAGAAGGAGATTCCACAGGAACAGCCTAGACTTCAGGCCAAGCAGGTAGCGCTATATCATTCTATTGCATCTGTATTTTCTACATTCTATATTCGGTTTTTTCTCTTGAGTTCTATCAGCCTTTCAGTTTCTTTGTATGCTCCTTCAAAGCCGTCTTTTCTGAAAGCGTTCAGCACCTGCCACTTGGCATCACGAAATTCTGTGCTTTTGTAGCCGGCATCTGCTAATCTTTTGCTGGAAGCGTTTCTAAACCAAATCTCGAAATCCATTGTATTGCCATTTTAAGTTATTAGAAATTTGATAAAAATTAAATACCTTCACATTAAGCTTCAGGTGGGCCCGGAGAGATTTGAACTCTCGACATCTGGCTTTCATATAAACTTCAGATAAGTCTCCAAAAGTTCATTATAAGACCAGCGCTCTAACCAGGCTGAGCTACGAGCCCCCAGCATATCATTGCAGACTAAATTTTTAAATCCTTCAGCTTAAAGACCATTCCGCTGCTCAGGATGCATATAAAGTTGCGCTTCCTGTTACATTCAGCCCCTGCTGGCATGACCTTGCGCTGCATATGCTGTACCCTATCGAGAATCTTGGCTCAAGCTGCCTTCCACGCGATATTCCCGCCCCGTCGAAATAGGCAATGCAAGAAATCTTCGAGCCTTCTTTTGCGCTGCCCGGCGTGCAGCTCCCTGTAGCAGTCTCGCCTCCTGGAAGTTCGACGATAAAAGAGCCCTCAGGAAATTTCATTGCAGTTCCAAGGTTGTCTGTCAGCTCCACATCTGCCTTTCCGCTTGCACTGCTTATGCTCATCGAGGCACAGGGCAGCTCTGGAGTAATAAAGCATGATGAAGCGGAAAGCGTGGAAGCACCTGCGCCCCCGCCCATCAAGGCCCCGACAACATTCGAAGACAAAACGTATGCGACGATCAGAAAAGACGACGCATACACGATAAGGTACTCTATTCCCATCTGGCCTTTTATAAACCCACCCCCTAAACGGCTACAGACAGACTATTATGGATGTCCTCCTATATAAAGCGCTGAGTTTTTGTGGAATTTTTAGATGATTGAAAACTTCCGCTATTATTGCAACACACGACGACATGAGCCCAACGGATTGGTTTATAAATAAGTGATGAACAGATATAATGGATTGTAATGGACCTAGGAGAAGGCTTGAGAAAGGCCATAGCCAAGCTCACTGGAGCTACTATCATAGACCTGAAGACAATAAGGGAATTCAACAAGGAGCTGCAGAAGGCGCTTATATCTGCAGACGTTGAGATTGAGCTGGTTTTCGGCCTGACAAAGAGGATAGAGGAAGCCGCTCTCAGCAGCAGGATGCCAGAAGGCGTGAGCCACAAGGATTACATAACTAATCTTGTTTACGAGGAGCTTACAAGGCTGATGGGGCAGAGCCATGAACCTGAGATAAAGCCGAAAAGGATACTTCTTGCAGGCATATACGGTTCAGGGAAGACAACCACGGCAGCAAAGCTTGCAAAGTTCTACCAGGACCGCGGTCTTGGTGCAGGGCTCATATGCTGCGACGTATCGAGGCCTGCTGCGTATGAGCAGCTTGAAACCCTGGCCAAGCAGTCAAACACCTCATTTTTTGGGATAAAGGGCGAAAAGGATGTCTCAAGGATAATCAGGGAAGGCCTTGCAGCCTTCAAGAACAAGAAGGTAATAATATGCGATTCAAGCGGAAGGAGCGCAATGGATGGAGAGCTCATAAGCGAGCTCAAGAGGATAAATGAGGAGTTCAAGCCTGACGAGAAGCTGCTCGTGATAAATGCAGATATAGGGCAGGTAGCAGGCAGGCAGGCAAGGGAGTTCGACAATGCGATAAAGCTCAGCGGAGTGATAGTTACAAAGCTCGACGGCTCTGGAAAGGGGGGAGGTGCGCTCAGCGCAGTAGCAGCATCAAGCACGCGCGTAATGTTCGTGGGCACCGGAGAAAAGCTAAATGCGCTGGAGCTTTACGACTCAAAGAAATTTGTAGGCAGGCTGCTTGGAATCCCGGACATAGAGTCGCTGATAACGCATGTTAACGAAGCGATAAAGAATGCAGGCATAAAGCCAGAAGACGTTGACATCAACGAGCTTAATTTCGAGAGCTTCTATGCACAGATGAAGGCGATGTCAAAGATGGGTCCGATGAAGAACGTGCTTGGCATGATGGGGCTTGCTGACGTGCCTAAGGATGTGCTGGAAAGCGGCGAAACAAAGCTGAAAAGGTACGAGAACATAATAAATTCCATGACAAAGGAGGAGAGGAAGACAGACCGTCTGCTAAAGGATCCACGACGCATAGCCAGGATAGCCAAAGGGAGCGGCCGCACCGAAAAAGACGTGCGTGACCTGATAAGCGACTTCAACAAGATGAAGAAGATGGCCGACATGCTGAAAGGCAACAGGGACATGAAGAAGTTCATGTCAAAGTTCAGCCCAAAAGGGGCGTAATATTTGCTCTAAAAGGATGAGATAGTTGAATTCAAAAGCGCGTAAATATTCTATGTATGGGCTTGCAGCTTCACTGACAGCAATATTTGCACCGCTTCTCTTCATCCACTCGCTCCAACCTACTCAATTTTCTTCAAACGCAAGCAGCAATTCCTCATTCACATTCAACAACCGCACTTACAATTTCACCTATGTTGCGGTTACCGAACAGCAGCAGGAGCAGGGGCTGATGAACAAGTCCGTCAATGCATCCACATTCGAGCTCTTCAAGTTTTCATCTCCAGGAATATACCCATTCTGGATGAAGAACACGTATTATCCTCTGGACATGATATGGGTTTACAACAGCACTGTCGTATACATAGCAAACGCAACTCCATGCGTGTGGCGCAGCAAGGATCAGACAAACTGCACTGTTTATGTGCCCAATTCAATTGCAGACTCTGTGATAGAGTCTGAAAGCGGATTTGTGAATAGGACCGGATTAAGGGTTGGTGACGAAGTAAACATAAAATAGCCGAAGGCTAAAAATCGTTTGCTGTCAAATAATCTGAGGTGCGTGAATGAGAGAACCGCATGGCGGTGAGGTCGAGTGGGACATAAGCAGGAAGTACAACATACCCATAGACAAGATAACGAGCTTCGCCACTACTGTATCTTACATCAAACCCAAGATCCCTGTAAATAAGTATTCTAAGTACATCCACCGCTATCCGCCAATGTCATTCAAGCCCCTTAATGACAGTGTTGCGAAGCTTTACGGGGCAAAGGAAGAAAACATAATACTCGGGAGCGGGACAGAGGAGCTGATATACCTATTTTTCAGCGCTCTTGGGAAAGGAGAAGCGATAATACCAGTTCCGACATACAACAGCTACACTGATGCAGCCGCCCGCTACTCCATATCAAGGCTCGTGAGCCACGGCAGCGATTTTGAGCTGGACATAGGAAAGATAAGCGAGGCTGTCTCAAGGCGCACAAAGGCGATTGTGATATGCAATCCGAACAACCCGACAGGGAGGCTTTACAGAAAGAGTGATCTCATAGAACTGGCAAAAATCTCGAAAGACAACGGTGCAACACTGCTGGTGGACGAGAATTACATGTGGTTTGTAGAAAAAAAGCTAAGATACACAATGGCAGACTTCATCGGAAAATATCCCGTATTTGTATTGAACGGAATATCAAAGTCATTTTCCGCTCCAGGACTTAGGGTTGGATGGGGCGTAGGGCAAAAGCTGTTCATAGACACGCTCAACGGATTCAAGACGCCCACAACAATAGGCACAATGAACCTCTTTCTGGCAAATGCGCTTCTCGAGAACATGGGATATGCAGAAAAAAGCGCAAAAAGAGTGATCTCGTCCAAAAAAAGATTCTACAACAGGCTCAGGGGGATAAAGTCGCTGCACGTATTCCCTTCGGATGCCAACTTCTTCCTTATTGAGATCCTTGACAGGAAGATTAATTCAACAGGACTGTTCAGGGATCTTGCAAAGAGGGGCATAGCCATAAGAGACTGCGCAAACCTTAAGGGGCTCAATGACCGGTTCATAAGGGTCACTGTAAGGAGCGACTCAGACAATTCAATGCTGATAAATGCAATTAAACGCCTGCTTTGACTTTTCCATCCAGTTCACCTGCAAAGTCAATGTTGTCAACGGATGAAAACCTGAACACATTGCACATCCTTTCGGAATAGTCTTTATATACATCATCATTGACTATGACGATGACACTGCCGTATTTTTCTCCCCTTTTTGCAATCATGGCCATGGATTCTTCAATCTTCTTGCTTCCGGTCTCATATTCCACTGCAATCTGCCTCCCGCCCCTGTATGCGATTATGTCCGGTCCGAATGAGCTGTTGTATATCCTGTTTCTTATTCCCTGCGACTTCAGCTTTTTGCTTATTATCCCTATTGCTATATCATGCTCAGGGCTGTTGTGTGCGTCCGATATGTACCATGTTCCGGAGAAGCCGCCGCACAGCACACCGTGCTTTCTGATCTTTCCAGAGGATAAAAGGTTCTGTATTGCGTCCCTGACCGCGTTCTCTTCCTCTCCTGCCTTTTCTAAAAGACCTCTTTCGCTTATTCCTCCTCTTGCAAGCTCGCTTACCATGTATTCTATATTTGCTGCTCCCTTCGCATGCAAGAACCTTACGAGGTATGGGTTGGGATGCTGCGAGTTAAGCACAATTGCTCTTCCTCGGCCAAGGTTCCTAAGCGCCTTCTTTACCTCTATGTATCTGCTCGATTCATTTCCGCCTGCGATGAAGTTGGATATATAATTAAGCTCTTCGGGCTCCCTCATTCCGAACGAGACCAGCATGGCCGCATTTCCGCGCAGCTCCCTGTCTATCTCCTTGGCCCTCTGCGATATTGCAATTATTCCTATCCCGTATTTTCTTCCTTCTGCAGCGAGCCTTCCGATTATCGGATTGTCTCCAAGCTTCTCCGCCTCGTCAATCACTATGTAAAAGGTTCGGTGCCTGTCCTTGCCGTGCAGCAGCATATGCGAATATACCTTCCTCAGGAATCCCTCAATGTATATGCTCTGCGATTCCGGCGTATGGAGGCTTGAAAGCAGGAATATGCTGTTGCATTCGGCCACTTTTTCCATCTCCGCGCTCTTCTGGAATGCGCCATTGTCTATGAGCGACAATCTCCTCTCCAAAGCGTAAAGTATGTTCTTTTCAGCCGCAGAGCGTGAATTCTTTATAAATATTTTTACAGAGAAGATCAGGTCGTGTATGTTCGGGGTTCTGCAGTTCTCTGCGGCAATCCTGTAGGTGTAGGCAATGCACTTGTATAGCATGTATGACTGCACTTCTCCTAGCCTGAAGTTCCTCTTCAGCATTCCAGTTATTTCGCTTGTCTTCTCCCTCTCGCTCATTCCGTCAAGCTCGAACATGTTTATTCCGTTCCTTGATGCATCATATATCTCGGCAGATATCCCCTTCGATATCTCGACATATTCGCTGTGGGGATCTAGTATCGCTACGTTAGCTCCGTCACTGCACAACGAACCGACTATCGTTTTGCAGGCGTTAGATTTGCCTCCGCCGCTGCTGCCCACGATCATTATATGCTGGTTTATCATCCGTTTCGCATCGATAGAGAAGCCAGAAAAATACCTTCTCTTCCACATCCATCTCCTTTCTCCGAAACCAAAGCTGTTGAACTTCAGCTCCTTTTCAACATTTCCAATAGCGTTGTTATTTTTTTGGAACATAAAATCGCCTTAGCGTATATTCAGGAAAAGAGTCCTCTTACGAGGGCTATCTCTTCAGCTTCCCCTATCTCCGTGCTCGCGGGGGTCTCAAGCACTATTATCTTTTCGCTTATGCCTTCATAATTCAGGAAGCTCCTGAATCCCTCTATCCCTATGTGCCCCTTGCCTATGTTCGCATGCCTGTCCCTTCGCGACCCGAGCTCCATCTTTGCATCATTAAGGTGTATTGCAAACACATCATTCATGTCTATCTCCGAAAATATCCTGTCCAGCGCCTTATGGCTCGTTATGTCATATCCTGCTGCGAACAGGTGGCATGTGTCGAGGCAGAATCCAAGCAGTTTGCCTTTCACGGAATCCCTGACTTCATACAGATCCCTTATTTCATCTCCTATGCTGTTCTTGTGCCCTGCCTCATTCTCAAGAAGTATCCTCGTCTTCAGGCCAGGCTTCAGCGCGCTTTCCACCGCATCTATCACATTACTGATCCCCCGCTCCTTGCCCTTCCCCATGTGGCTGCCCATGTGCGTCACAAGATTCTCTATTCCGAGGATCCCGCACGCTTCAGCATTACCTTTCAGCGATTCTTTGGATTTGCTGCGTGCGGACGGGTCTGAAGATCCTATGTTCGGCAGGTATGGCATGTGCGCTATTGCTGTTATTCCTGTATAGTGTGCATTTTTCCTGAACGCTTCGGCAACTCCGCTGTCTATCTTTCCAATTGCCCACGATCTCGGGTTTGTTACGAATATCTGCATGGCATTGCATCCTATCTCCTTGGCTCGTTCGAATGATTTTTCCAGGCCTCCCGCAACTGATACGTGCCTGCCTACAAGTGCCATGAATCCCAAATCAATATATGTGCAAATGATTAATAAGGAATTGTTGAGAGCAATTATTATGGCGATAAATACATACTGGATAAATATAAACTACCAGCGGCTAAAGCCCGCTTGTCAATATTAGGTGAAAGGAGTGATAATAGCCGGAGTAAATGGCGGAGGCACGAAGACCGAAGCCATTGTATGCAATGAGGAAGGCGAGATAATAGGGAGGGGGATATCGGGCCCGTCAAACCACCACAACATCGGCATCGAGGCAGCGGCTGCCAACATATCCGACGCCCTGAAAAAGGCAGGTGCCCAGGATCCGGATTCAATATGCATAGCCCTTGCAGCAATCGATACTGACAGGGATTCGGTTCTTGTCAACAGAAGGCTTTCACGCGATTACAACGGGCTTGTTCTTGAGCATGACGCATTTGCCGAGCTGTATACGGAGCGCAGGGGCGGAAAGGGGATTCTCGCCATAGCCGGAACAGGTAGCATAGTATTCGGATATGATGGGAGGGAGAGATACAGGAGGTGCAACAGCGGCTGGTTCCTTGGGGATGAAGGGTCAGGGTACGCCATAGGCAGGTCCGGCATAAGCCTTGCCTCAAAGATGTTTTTCGAGGGCCTTGAAAGGACCGCAATTGCCGGAGAGGTTCTGGATGCCCTTGGATTAAAGGAGCCGGACGATCTTATGGAATGGGCATATTCCGGTTCAAATACTCCCTCGGCCGTGGCCGGAGCGTCCAAGGCTGTGGACAGGGCTGCATCATCAGGCGATAAAAATGCAACCAGCATATTGATTGGCGCAAGCGCCGCACTTGCCTCGTCTTCCTGTGAGCTTGCAGAGAGGATTGGCGAAGACACCGTATTCATAAACGGCGGAGTATTCCGCTCGCAGATCTTCCGCTCGAATTATGAAAAGTTGCTTAATAGGAACGGCATAAAATGCGCAGGCATAAAAGAGAGCGCTGCAGTAGGCGCGCTTCTTATAGCGGCTGACAGAAAAGGCGTTAATGTAAGGCTTTAGATTTTGCAGCTTCAAGCGCTTCTTTAAGAATGGCCAATTCGTTTTTTTTAAGCGCTTCGCTCCTTGCGAACCTGCTGCTCGAAAGCACATACCCAAGAATTTCCATCCTTTCATCAGCTGCAGCAAGCGTTTTCACTATTATAGACTTCATGTCATTTACTGCGCTGTGCATGCCTATGTCATTTGACCATGACTCAGCCACCTTGCTGAATCTCATGAGCATCGATATCGCACTTAACGAGAGCATGAACTTCCTGAGCTCCTCGATTCTCTTCAGCTTCGCTGGGTCCGAGACGTTTTTCTCCTCAATATAGGGCCTGTATTTATCAGCTATCTCATTCTCCTTCTCTATGAGGTTGTTGATTATGAACATATCGCGCTGCATTTCATTGGGCTTGTCAGGAAGAAGCGGAACGTATCCGCTTATGTCCATCCTTCCTGCGTCCATGTTTTCATGGACTATATCAATTGCCTCCAATACCAGCTCATCCTTGATCCTCGTTATGATGTCTTCGCACAGCATCCATGCCGGCACCTCGCTTTTGTGATCCATATGCCTATTCTTGCATCATAAAATATTAAACATTATGAAAAACAGGCCGTTCAAGCATCATGCCCACGGCAACGGCAAGATCCATAATACGCATGCGCAATACGCATCTGCCAAGTAGGTTGGTGGGATGGAGGGCGCCAGTGTTCGCCCTTTCCAATACGTTCTGTGTACTTACACTGCTGTCCGAGATGCTTAGCTCAAGCCTGTACCAGTGCCTCTTTTCGAACCCAATCCTCTTGAATTCCGCTACGGCTTTCATGTCCTCGATTGCCGTATCTATTGCACTGCAAAGCTCTGCCACCACGTCCACTGCCGCATCTACGTCGAACTCTCCGGGAAGCTTGCTGTAAATCATGCTCCAGATCGCCCTTCTCAATGCAGCCTTACTTCGTCTCTCTCCCATATATTCTATGCTTATTCCCATTAAATCACCCAGAAACAGAATGCCTTTTTTGTATAGCGACAGGCCACGCTCTATGTAAGCTTATTTACTCAAGTAAAATATATATACTTTACTATATTTTCATATATTAAAGGAAAAGTATTTATATTAGAAGCGCAGTAATAATCCTGCCAATGTAGGTTGGCATCACCTAGAAACAGGGGCGGCGTAAGCCGCCCGATTGCGCTCAACTTACCGCTATCGCAACCGATCCCAGCACTGCGATCAGGAATCCTATCTTCTGCAGGGTCGTGAGCTTGTCCCTGAACGCGAGCCTGCCAAGAACTGCAGTGAGTATCGGCGTGCCTGCGACAATCGCGCTCCCTATCGCCACCAGGCCCACATTTATTACTGCACCAAAGAATATGTTCACTAATCCATCGAAAACTCCGCTTGCAACTACAAGGAGGAGGAGCGCGAATCCTGCGGCACTCGACATGTTTTTTATGCCGTCTTCCATCTTACCGAACGCAAACGAGTATGCAAGGATCAGCACAAACGCGAATGCCCTTGCTATTATCAGCGGCATTGAGAAGGCGCCATATGACGCTATCGCATAGCTCATGATTATCCAGTATACCGCCCAGGACGCATTGGCAAGTATTATCGGAACTAGCATAAAGTTGACCTCCATCTTCTCCGTGAGCAGCAGCAGCGCAGCGCCTATGAATATCGCGGCGCCTCCAGCAATCTCAAGAGAGTTCATACCCTCCCCGAGCACAAGGATGCCGAAAATGAATATGATTGCAGGCTGAACCACCCCAAGCGCGGAGATATTCGTTATCTGCTGCGTCTCTACGCCCTTGTAATAAAGTATGTATCCTGCAGCAAGGAACGTGCTTGACCCCAGCGATAGAAGGAGCATACCGAGTCCGAGCCCTGCAATCCCTGCAAACGCAACGTATGCCAGCATAGGCAGTATTCCTATGCCTAGGACCATCAACGCATACCTGTGCTTTCCAAGCCTTTTGATTATGTACTTTGCAAGTATGCCGTCTATTCCTCCAAATGCGAGGACAAGGAATGCATATACGAGCCCATAATTCAGCATACCATCAGGCTATATCTGCATTTGACATACATATTTTAATATACGCCTCCAAAGATCTTTGTGCAAAGGTTGTTCATGGTGCAAAAATGGCCTCTCGCGAATACGCAAATGCAAACAGCAGGATTCTCTTGAAGCTGAGGTACATATTCGTATGGTTAAGCGCTAGGGACGACATTCCAGGCAGGTGGGTAAAGGGCGAGTACAGCAGGGTCAAGTTCACAAGGCTTTCTGTTGCAATAATCTCCTTAATAAATGTGGCAATAATAATGGTCTCCTCTTCTTTCATGACTGCACACTACGGGGTCGCGGTATGGGATGTTCTTGAAGCTTCAATATACATGATAATCGCAATAGTCTTCATCCTCGGTCTGAGGATGTGGTACGCGCCATGCCTGCTTTTCTTCATAATTAGTTTAATAGTGAACTTCATGTTCAATGCAGCCATAATACAGTCCGATTTCTCCAGGTCTATGTCAGAAATAATGACTATCTCATGGATCTACCTAATATTTTCAAGCATTGTGCTAATGAGATACGACTTGGGGTCAAAGGTCAACAGCCTGCTCAAGGAGAGCTAAGCATATGTCTCTATGAATCTGTTCAGCCCTATATCCGGCCTGAGCTCCATTGCATTATATCCGAACGACCTTAAGTTCTTGGCAAACACTGCGGATTCGCTCCCGCGGGTGTATATCTGCTTAGGATTGCATATTTCCAAATATTCAATTGCCTGCCTGAAATCCGCATGGTCGCTCATCGCAAACTGCACATCGGTGCTGAATCTGCGGCTGCGCGCAAATCCGGTTGCAACAGCGGTGAAAATCCTCCTTCCAGACTCCGAAACCATCCTCCTTACCTTGTCAAGCCTCCCCATGCTTACTATCCATGCGTCTGCCTCAAAATAATCCCTGTCTATCCTTTCCTCTACTGCGCTTGGTCGAAAGTCCAGCTCAACTCCGTGCCTTGAATATATTCGGCTTATCTTTTCTATGCTGCTGTCCACTATCGGGGATATTCCTATGTCATTGCATATCCTTATCAGCTCCTGTGCCTTTCCCATCGAGTATGCGCCGAAGAGCACGCTGCCGGTGCCTCTCTTTTTGCTTATGTAGTGCTGGATTGAGGTCATGACCTCCTCCTTTTCCTCGAACGTGACATTTGGGAAAGGATATGTTGAATCCATTATCAGTATGTCTGCGCTCCGAACCTCTATTTTCTCTGCCGCAGGGGATCTCTGCATCTGGTAATCCCCTGTGTAGACAAGGCTTGTCCCATCTTCCATCTCAACATAAAGCTGGCTCGAGCCGAGCATGTGTCCGGAGCTTATAAGCTCCACAGATTTCGGCTTTTCGGCAAGATTCAGCCTGAATTTTATCCTGGCCTCTATCAAGTCCCTTGTTATGCTGCTGCACAGTATGGCATTTCCCTTTTTCACTCCTCCAGTGTGGTCGGAGTGCGCATGCGAAACGAAATTCAGGCTTGCGCCGTCCTCCTTCATGTCCAATGATATTACATGCTCTCCAACATGAACTCCCATCCAGTCGCCACAATACATTCTCCATAAAAGCCTTTTATAGTTTCTCTGCCGTAGTGTAGATTGAGATATACTGGATGGGATGATGACCGAGAAGCTGATAATACTTGGAGCAGGCCCGGCAGGGCTTTCAGCTGCAACATATGCATCAAGGGAGGGCTTCAATCCGCTTGTAATCGGCGGATACAATCCAGGCGGCCAGCTTCTTCTAACTACAAAAGTCGATAACTACCCTGGCTTTCCTGATGGCGTAGACGGTCCGGAGCTTGTCTCAAGGATGAGAAAGCAGGCAGAGCGCTTCGGAACAAGGTTCACAGATGAAAATGCGGATTATGTGGACTTAAACAGCAGGCCGTTTACGGTAAAGGCAGGCGGCAAGAGCTTCAGCGCAGAGTGCATAATAATAGCCACCGGTGCGAACTCCAAGTGGCTTGGCATACCTTCTGAGCAGAAGTTCATAGGAAAGGGCGTGTCCAGCTGCGCCACATGCGACGGATTTTTCTTCAAGGGCAAGGACGTGATAGTGGTTGGGGGCGGAGATACTGCAATGGAGGATGCAACATTCCTTACAAGGTTCGCAAACAGCGTGACAATCGTTCACAGGAAGGACACGCTAAAGGCAAGCAAGGCCATGCAGGACAGGTCCATGTCAAACAGCAAGATAAAATTCATCTGGGATACTGCAATAGAGGAGATAAAGGGAGAGAGTTCAGTAAGCTCTGTAGTGCTCAGGAACCTCAAGACTGGAAAGACCTCGGAGATGAATATTGACGGAGTATTCATCGCAATAGGATATGCTCCCAACACCGCCATCTTCAAGGACAAGCTCAAGCTTGACGAACAGGGATACATTGTCGCAGAGGACGAGATAAGGACGGGAATAGAGGGAGTATTTGTCGCAGGAGACGTTGCTGACAGGGTATACAGGCAGGCTGCAACAGCCGCAGGGAGCGGAGTAAAGGCAGCTCTTGCAGCGCGGGAATACCTGCAGAGACTAGGATAACGCCGCGTGAGTTCATCAGTCGCGTTTTCATCATACATGAATCAAAGACAAGGTATATGGGACGTGAGGATGCAAACCAGGAGGAATGCCAAGATCAGACAATCCTTTTCTGTCCCCTGCTGCTCGCCAGGTTCGAAACCCTTACCCCTACCTTCCTGATCTTCTTTTCAGCATCTACATTTTCGTTATAAAGCGCCTTTGCCGTATTGATCAATGCAGCCGCCTCGCTTGCAGCCTTTATGCTCCTGCTGTGCAGATGCTCGGTAAAGTCGCTGTATCTGAGCTTAAGCGTAACCGTCTTGAAAGTAAATCCACCCTTCTTTACATCTTCTATCACGTCATTACCGAGCCTTCCTATTTCCCTTTCAACTTCATTCATGTCGTCTGTATCCTTCTCAAACGTAAACTCCCTGCCTATGGACTTCACAGCGTAGTTTTCCGTGATTTCGCTGTCATCCACTCCGTTTGCATATCTGACAAGCTCCGCTCCCATGGATCCGAACTCCCCAACCATCTTTGCAATATTTGCCTTCGCAAGCTGCCCTACCGTTTCATATCCCATGGCCCTGAGCCTTTCAGCAGTCTTCCTTCCAACGCCGTACAGCTCATCCACGCTCATCTTTTCAATGAAGGACTTTGCATCCTTCTCCTCTACAATCTTTATGCCGTCCGGCTTCGCCTTTTCACATGCGATCTTGGCTATGAGCTTATTCGGCCCGATTCCAATTGAACATTTTATTCCGGCATTTTCAAATACTGCCTTTTTTACGGCTTCTGCATATTCCAGAGCAGGCCTCCCTTCAACCCTTTTTGTAACATCTATGTATGCTTCATCGATGCTTACCTGCTCAAATTTGTCGCCAAACGTCTTAACGGTGCGCATGATTTTTTCAGATATCTTTTCATAATATTCATAATCTAGCTTCATGTATACTGCATCAGGCTTAATCCTGTATGCTGCGGATATCGGCATTCCGCTTCTTATTCCATATTTGCGGGCATTGTAGTTGCATGTCATGACTACTCCTCTTCCTGCGCCCCCTTTAGGATCCGATCCGACTATGGCTGGCACATTGCGTATCTCCGGATGCCTAAGCTCCTCGCACGCAACGAAGAAATAATCCATGTCCACAAGCATTATCGTCTTCACAGCACGATCTCCTCGACCATGCCGTGCGGCCTTGACTCCCTGAATACTTTTGCAGTAAATCTATGCAGCTCTATCTCCTTTCTCTTCCATGAATCCTTCGGGAGTCCTGCTTCAATGCAGGCATTATCAAGCATCTCCTCCTGCTTCCATCCGTTTCTTGCTGCGATGGTCGGCAGTATAACTCCAGACTTGAATCCATATTGTATCATCACCCCGTCTTTGCCTGCCTTTATCAGCTTCGTTATTTTCCTGTTGTCGCGTTTTTCTACGCGCTCCGGATCGGAAAGAATGTAAAGCTCAATGACGCATTCATCAAGCTCAGGCTCAGAGATCGGTACATGCTTCGGATCCTCAGTTGCAGCTGCAATTGCAGCCTCTACTACAAGCTTGTTAAGCTGGCTGACGGGCCTGGAAAAGCCCGAAGATCCGCGCATTGTAATGGTCGGATAATGGTACAAAAGTATATACACTCCCCTGTGCTCTGCGTATTGCTTTATGTGGTTTTCTATAATTCTGCTCTCGAACCTTGGGGATTTAAGGAATAGCTCTATCGAGTATCGTGCGGCCTTTATAAGCCTCTCTCCATCCTCCAGACTGTATTCCATAAAGTCACCAAAATCCCTGAAAGCGGTCAACGCACGTTAGCAGTGCATCGGATTCCGGGCAGCAAGTGTTATGTATTCTGCAAACATATATATTTGGGTGGTAGTATGAAATTTCATTCTTTTGCGGATGGATGGGATTGGTTCAAGTAATAGTCAAATCCCGAACATGCAGAGAAAGCTTATAAATGAGAAATTATACATTAACTCCAAATATGAGTTGGTCTAGAATGGAAACTAAGCAATATTCACCTGCAACTCCAAGTGCTGCAGCTCCTGTCCCGCACATAAAAGGGCTTACAGAGATAACAAGGGAGCAGATTGATGAAGCAAAATTGTACCTGTCGGAAAAGGACGGGAAGGTTCTGGAAGAGCTTGTAAGGAGGAGAACAGAGGCCGCAGAAGGCAGACCATGGCTTGGGGTCCAGTTCACAGGAGTCAGGTTTGCAGAGGAATGCTTCACCCCCAAAATAAATAGCTATCTTTATTCTGCAAATTATACTAAGTTTAAAAAATCAGCCGCAGTCCTGAATAATGATGTAACTGGGCTTGCAGGGTTAGCAAGAGATACTTCCAAGAGCAACGACGCCGCTGCATTGCCTGCATCCTTAGGCAGCAAATAATCATACGCGCACTGCAAGTATAAGTCAATCTGATTATAATTAAATGGGGGGGTT
>JAJZLN010000027.1 GCA_021803425.1 Microcaldota archaeon
TGATTGTTCATGGATTGGAATCTACGGAATGCGTGCTTGAAATACTCTCGATCATACGCGATACAAGTCCTTAGAGCCAAGCTTGAGTGTGCTGCTTGGGCATATATCTTTAAGCACACATTTGTCACATTTCTTGTTTCTCGATGTGCACACATCCCTCCCAAGCTCTATGAAAAGGTTTGATGTCTTTCCAAGCATGTTTTTTGGCACTTTTAGCATTAGATCTGACTCTATCTTTTTAGGGTCCTTGCTTTTTGACAGGCCTAGCCTTACCGCAACCCTGCCGCAGTGCGTGTCTACAGCTATGCCTTCGTTTATCCCGTACCCCTCGTTTAATATGACATTTGCAACTTTCCTCCCTACACCGGGAAGCAGCACAAGCTCTTTTATTGATCTTGGCACAGCGCCGTTGAAATCTCTCATTATCATTTTTGCCGAGTTTCTTAGATTCCTCGCCTTTGTCTTGTAGTAATTTATCATCCTGATGCTATTCTCAAGCGCCTTGGGATCCGAATTGGCAATATCCCTAAACGACCTAAATTCCTTGAAGAGCAAGGGTGTGCACCTGTTTACCTGCTTGTCTGTGCATTGCGGCGAAAGAAAAACCGAGACGAACAGCTCGAACATGTTTTTGTGCTTAAGCTGCGTATGAGGATTGCCGTATTTCTTCGAAAGCCTTTGCAGGATTAATTTTGCCATTGCCTTTTCTTTTTCCATGCGTTTATGATGAATATTACACATTAATATAAATCTGTGGTTGTATAGTTAACTATCCTAACTTAAGTTTGTTTTTAGTGATTTGTTGGCTAAAATAAGCGGGAAAACATTTGTTGTGACCGGCGGAGCCGGATTCATTGGAAGCAATCTTTCCGGAGTCCTTGTAGGAGGCGGATCCAGGGTAATTGCTTACGATAACCTGAGCTCTGGAAAGCTTAAACTGGTTGAAAGCCTGCTGAACAATAAGAATTTTAAGTTTGTAAGAGGGGACCTGCTTGATTATAATAGATTTTCAAGGCTGTGCAAAAATGAACGGCCGGACGCAATAGTGCATCTTGCAGCAAATCCCGAAGTCAAAAAGGGTCTGAAGGATACGAAGCTTGATCTTATGCAGGGAGTGGTTGCAACTTACAATGTGCTTGAAGCATCAAGATTAAATGATATAAAAGGTATACTGTTTCCATCCTCTTCTGTAGTGTATGGCAATGCAACAGAAAAGCCTACGCCTGAGACATACGGACCGCTGAAGCCCGTCTCATTGTACGGCGCGTCTAAACTGGCTGCTGAAGGGTACATAAGCGCATTCTCCAGCCTATACGGAATGGACAGCTACATGTATAGATTGGCAAACGTGGTCGGAAATAATCTTACGCACGGTGTGATCTGGGACTTTATAACCAAGCTCAAGAAGGACAAAAACACCCTTAATGTCCTGGGGGATGGAACGCAGAAAAAAGCTTATATAGATGTATTTGATTGCATCAATGCTATGCTCTATATCTATTCAAAACCTGGATCTTCAGGAAGCATATACAACATATCCTCGGATGACCAGATATCCGTAGGCAGCATAGCAAGGATGGTGATTGAAAGATTTTCAAGAAAGGCAAGGATAAGATACGGCAGCGGAAAGACAGGCTGGAATGGAGATTTGCCAAATACATTTATCAGCAACAGGAAATTGATGGACTCTGGCTTCAAGATGAGATACAGAAAATCGAAGGATGTGATTGAAGCAGCATTGTCGTGTTTTTAGTAGACGGTAGTGTCATTATGAAAAAGCTTTATATGATAGGTATGGATTCCGTTCCTCTTTGGATACTTGAGGAGCTGAAAAATGAAAAGGGTATGGAGATATTCAGCAAGATGCTTGGGGAAAAGTCATTGGTTGATATGGAATCAACTCTCCCGCCGATGACTGGCCCGGCATGGCCGAGCATATACACCGGGCTCGGCCCCGGAAAGCATGGGGTGCCGGACTTCTTTGTGATGAAAGATGATTATACTCCGGACATAGTTTATTATGATTCGAACGGGGTTCCGCCATTCTGGAAATCCCTTGCGCAAAGCGGCATACAATGCCTTGTGATCACCCCTGCGACGGTAATACAGCTTCCTGATTATAACAATATAGACATGATAACAGGATTCCCGCTGCCTTCGAGGACGAACAGCCGGGAACTAGAAAAGCTCATGAAGAAGCACAGATTTGCCGGGGAGCCCGACATAGAGATGGATATAAAGAGTGGTAAAATGACTGAGAAAGAAGCAGTAGGCCATTTCATAACAAGCATAAAGTCAAGGATTGCAATAGCAAAGGATATGATGTCTAAAAAGGACTACGGATTTGTGTATGTATGTTTCACGGAAACAGACAGGCTGCAGCACTTTGTAACCGGAAAAAAGAACTGGAGAGAATATCTGCTTCCGATATACAGGGAAATAGCGTCGTTTGTCAATTACGCCTCAACGCTTGCGGATAAGGAAGGCTCTGCACTGATTGTCGTCTCGGATCACGGGGCGCAGCCCATAAAGTCAAAATTCCTCATAAATTCCTGGCTCACAAGCAAAGGATACGTTAAGCTTAAGGACAGTTTTGCCAAGTCCGTTGTAAAAAAGGAAAAGCAGGGCGCATCCTACAACTTCAGGGAAATGCTGCTCAAGACAAAATTGCGCAGGATTTATGACAAAATGCCGCACCCGGTAAAAAAAGCGGCCTTTAGGGCGCTCGGATCCGCATTTTCTTCGGGAGCAGGGGGGAATTATGTAAGAATGCACCTGTTTGACTTCGACATGAAGGGAACTTCCGCATTCGCTGCGATAGCCAATGAGCCGGTTTCATCGATATGGATAAACGATGACAGATTCTCAAGCGGATCTGTAGGAAAAACACAGAGAAACAAGCTTATGCAGAAGCTAATACTTGACCTGAAAAGCATCAGGAGCCTTGAAGGAGACAAATTGATAGTGAATATATTTGATGGGAAGACGTATTATGGCGGCACTGGAAAATTTGTTGCTCCTGATCTTTTTGTTGAAGCAAAAAAAGGGTATACGATAGATCTGTTTTATTATTCCAGCATATCCAATTTCATGGATCCAGAAGGCGCAAAGAGCGGGGACCACATAAGAAAGGGAATATTCGGATACTATCCGGCATCGCTAAGGATAAAAACGCAGGAAATGTCAGTGCTTGATGTAGCCCCGACAATATTAAATTATTTTGGCAAAAAAGCAAACATGCAAAGAGAGGTCAAGAAAAAACTATGAAAATACTGGTTATTGACCTAGGGTCAAAGCTTAACTCGTTTGGAGGGCAGGCAAGGATTGCAGAGATACTCTATAGGAAGCTTGCCAGATACTTCGGAGCGTACTATCTCGGATATGAAACAGGATACATAAAGAGCGGCCGCGGAGCGATAATACTAGATAGGGGAATTGTCGGGCTCGAAGCAAGGAAGATGAAAATCAGCGAGTCCTGGATAGTGCGATTCTTATACAATCTGCTTATAGTGAACAGATTGCGTGATGTTGACAGATATGCGCTTTTTGAGAAGGTATCGAAGATAAATCCAGATGTAATAATAACCAGCTCCATACAGGACATAAACCTCCTTAAATTTTTCAGGAAAAAAGGGCTTGAATTCAAATCAGTCTACATAGACCATGGAAGCGTTTCCACAACAATAGACAGGTATCTCTCAAAGGAAGGAATACCCCTCACTATAGGAACAGGGGTTGATTCGTTGAGCCTTGAGGAAAAAAAGCGCAAGTTCTTCGGTTTTTTTGACATGAACGTAGCGCTGAACAACGAGCAGTTCGAGAAGATGTATGAATATACTGAAAAGGTAATACTGATCCCGAACGGGATGGACGTGAACGTGCGCAAAAATATGGGCGAGGAGCGGGCCTTCAAGTCTAAATACAATATATCGAACGGAGATTTTGTTGTGTTGTATGTAGGCAGGATGTTCGACAGGCAGAAGAATGTTAGCACACTGATAAAGGCGTTTAAAAATATAAGGGATGGAAAGATGAAGCTGCTGCTTGTGGGCGACGGCCCTTCCCTGAAAGATTATAAGGAACTTGCAGGTGGCGATGACAGGATAATTTTCACCGGCAGCATGGGAGACAGGAAAATTGGCAACGCATATCGATCTTCGGATTTGTTCGTTCTGCCTTCTTTTTGGGAAGGATTCAGCCTTACCATAATAGAAGCCGCCTCGCATTCGCTGCCATTGATTCTTTCAGAACCAGCTTATATAGAGGACCTGAGAAGCGAGGATATTGGGAATATTGCGTCGTTTTATCCTTCGGACTGGAAGCGCCTGAAGTCGATAATCGAGCTTTTCAGAAAGGACCCCGAATCCAGGAAAAGAGCGATTAACGCTTCGATGAAAATTAAGAAAAAGTTTACAGAAAGCAGCATGATAGAGAACTACAGGATGATGCTTGAGAGATTGGTTGAGTGAAAGGATTTTAAGCTGATTTGGTATATCTTTAATGGTATTTTTGTGAAGATACTGCAGCTTGATGTAAACAGGATAACGTTTGAACCGATAGCTCCAGAGGCAAGCATATATGACAATGTCAAAAAGGAGGAGGTGTCCGTAGATAATACTCTTGTATTGCTTATAAGCGTTGAGGAGGGAGATACGGAACAGACTGCAGAAAGTGCAATAAATGACACAGAGGAGTACCTGAAGAAGCTCAGCAGGGACAGCGTACTGATATATCCGTTCGCGCACCTTAGCAACAGCCTGGCGAAGCCCGAAGATGCCCGCAGGATTCTGGAGTATATGTACAAAAACATCAAGGAAAGGCACGAAGTTATGAAAGCGCCGTTCGGATGGACTAAAAAACTGAGCATCGACATAAAAGGGCATCCTCTTGCGGAGCAGTCAAGGAGCTATGGAAAGGACGAGGGTAAAAAAATTTATAAGAAAGTACGACCTGTTGAAGCCAACACTGCCGTAGTAAGGAAGAGCGACTGGGCGGGATTGCCAAATACAGACCATAGATCTATAGGAGAGAGATTGGATCTCTACAGCTTCCAGGAAGTGTCTCCATCAATGGTTTACTGGCACCCTAACGGCCACATAATATACAGGGAGCTAGTGAAATTCATGCGCGAGCTTGAAGAGGCATGCGGCTATGAGGAGACTAGCACGCCTGTTGTTGCAAATACCGCACTGTGGCACGTAAGCGGGCATTATGACCATTACAAAGATAACATGTTCATGTTTGACACGGATATGGGAAGCCTTGGTCTGAAGCCGATGAGCTGCCCATCTACAATATTAATATACAAATCAAGGAAATGGAGCTATAGGGAGCTACCTTTCAGGACTGCGACATTTGATAAATTATACAGGAAGGAGATAAGCGGCGCGCTTACAGGATTATTCAGGGTGATGGAGCTGACGCAGGACGACGGGCACATATTCCTCGCCGAGGAGCAGATTGAATCAGAATCGATAATGTTTCTTGAGATGGTAAAGAAAGCTTACGGTACGTTTGGGATGAAATTTACTGCGAAGCTCTCGACGATGCCTGACAATCACATGGGAGATGACGCGCTTTGGGACAAGGCTACAAGCGCATTGAAGCATGCACTTGAAAATGCGGGAATAAAATACGAGGTAAAGGACAAGGAAGGCGCATTCTACGGGCCAAAAATAGACTTTGACGTATTTGACTCGATGGGAAGGGCTTGGCAGTGCGCCACAATGCAGCTTGACTACCAGCAGCCCATGAGGTTCGGACTCGAATATACTGGAGAAGACGGGAAGCAGAAAATGCCGGTGATAATACACAGGGCCGTCCTGGGATCTCTTGAGAGATTCATAGCCGTGCTTGTAGAGCACTTCAACGGGAAGTTTCCAGTATGGCTCGCACCGACGCAAGTTATAGTCATGTCAATATCGGAACAGGTTGTCGATTATGCAAAAGAAGTGCACAACGAACTCAAAAAACATGGAGTAAGGTCAATTCTTGATATTTCAGACAGGACAATGCAGTACAAGATAAGGGATGCGAAGATGAAGGAGGTTCCTTATACAATAATACTCGGAAAGAACGAGGCTGAAGGAAAAACCATATCCATAAGGACTAGGAGCGGCAAACAGAACAACAACATTAGCATCGAAGCTTTCATTGAACAGGTAATTGGAGAAATAAAGGATCGTAAGAATGTTTGAAAATTCAATCTGCATTAATCTTTTTTATGCATCATCTTTGGCGTTGTAAGCTCCGAATTTTCTTCCTGTTGTTTCTGGAGATACGGCATATCCGCATTTAATTTTTCTTATCGTGATTCCGCAAGCTATTCCAAATCAGCCTTGCGGCGTTTGAGCCCTGCATTCACACCAGCGCCTTTGAGCGAATGCACGGATGGGTTGGTCGTCTAAAGCTTGCCCTGTTCCTTTGTATAAAGCGTTATGTCGTGGAACTTCCTTGTAAGCGGATTGGCCTTTATCCCGTATACTGCCTTTACTCCTTTTTGGAGCGAGAGCTCTACAAGCCTCTGCGTTATCACTCCGTCAAGCACTATAGCATATATGCCTTCTGATGCTTCTATCTCGGAGAGAAGCTCCCTTATCGGAACCTCCTTTACCACGTTTGCTGCATTGTCGTAAAGCCTCGACCTTAGCGTACCTGAAAGCTCGTCCAGACTGATTGACAGCTGCGAGAATACCTGAGCCTGCAGTACGGGAGAATCGGTTTTTGCCTCCTTGCCGAGCTTCGACGCCGGCTCGAAATCAGCAGCATCTATTCCAGGTATTGCTGTTGTATCGGATTGCGGTGCTTCCTTTTCCATGACAGTGCTTACTTTAGGCTGTGCCTGCCTTGCCTGAGGCTGCGGTGCCGGCTGTTGTGCCGGCTGCTGTGCAGAAAGCTGTTGCCTCTGCTCCCTGAACGAGTCATTCCTTGCAGGCGGCTGTTGCTCCCTCTGTTGCCTCTGGAATCTCTGGACGCCGGGCTGGCTGGATCCTATCACCCTGTACTGGTCTATAGGTATCCTGGTCCTGAGAGACTTTATTATCTCCTTCCTCGTAAGATCCTCAACCTCTTTTCCATCAGGAGCCTTGGCTATGAAGTCAATCTCTGCGACGTTGAGTATGGATCTTGCTATCATGTCGCCTCCCCTGTCGCCATCCACGAACAGAGTGGCTTCCTTCTGCGTAGCCAGATCTATCAGTGTCTTTGGGATGGTGCTTGCAGCGCCTCCAACAGCTATCGAATATCCTATGTCGTTCTTTAGCAGGTTTAGCACGTCTGCCCTTCCCTCAACTATTATGACCTCTTCGCTCGCTGCTATGTCGGGCCCTGCTGAAAGCTGCTCCGGACCATATGTGGTTATCTCGCTTGCCCTCACATCCGACTGCACAAGTTCTGATAACTCCTTGCTGTCCGGCATGCCGGTATCAAGCATCTTCTTGACAAGCTCCTTTGCCCTCACGAGTATCTTCCTCCTTTTCTCTGACCTTGTATCCTCGACCTTGTCTACGCTGAACTGCGCCTCATATGGCCCTACGCGGTCCACAGACTCAACTGCAGCTGCGAGTATGCATGTCTCGACCTTGTCCAAAGATGCAGGAAGGAAGAGCTTTCCTGCAGTCCTGTTTGACGACTGCTGCACATCTATCTCTATCCTGCCTATCTTGCCGTTCTTCTGCAGCTCCCTGAGGTCGAGATCGCTGCCCAGAAGGCCTTCCGTCTGTCCAAACACGGCGCCTATTATGTCCGGCTTGTCCACAAGCCCCTCTATGTTGAACTTCGCTTCGACCATGTATTTTACGATTTCCAGATAAGTTTTTGCCATTTATCACACCTATTGAACACAATGCGCACAGCACGCTAACATGCATATTGCGCTTTTATCATTCACTCCTTTTCGCACCTTTATTCACTTTTTAAGGAACAGCCGATTTATTCTTGTGCACGTCTAGCAGAGGCTAGACCAGCCCTATACTTGAATTTTAAATTAGTATAACATGCCATATTTGCACCTTTAAATCAAACTGTTTACCAATATTATTTAAGGATAAAAAGCTTAATAAGAGTATGCAATAGGTCGAATTTGAGGAGCTAGTCGAATACTTAAATAACAAAATTCATATTGTAAGTATGATTTAATGGCACATTTATGACCCAAACTTTGACCTTCTGCTTTTAAGCATGTACAGGACTGCTATAATTATTATGATGATTATGATTATTGAGATAAGCAATATATTCGATGTTGAAGATGGAACCTGCTGAGCAGCGGCAGTTGCTGTTGTAGGAAGCATGGTCGATACAGATGAGGCATTTGAAGGCGTTTTTGATGCAGTCTGGTTCTGCGCCATTACCGCCACAACAGGATCCGCAGGCATGCTGAATGAGACTATGCATGAAGTTGCATTCACTATGAATAGAGATATTGGATTCCATATTCCATTCTTGAGTATGAATGGCCTTATGTTTGCTGCGGGGATGCTGCATGGATATCTGTATCTTACATTTATGTTATTCACTTTGGTCGTATTGGACGTGATGTTCGTAGCTGAAAGCTTTATGAAGCCTATGGGCGCATTAGGGGAGAATGCAGTTACATTAATTGCAAGCAATTTTGCTGTTGAATTTGAGAAGGTGTTCGATACAAGCTCAATCATGACCCCAGTGTTGCTGAAGCTTATCTGCTGCGATGACCCATGTATCAAATTTACTGTCTCATTCAGCAAAATTGGCGGGGGCACTGTGGTTACCACTGTTGATGTTGTTGTAGTTGAAGGAGGCAGAGATGAAGAGGACACCGAGGATCCTCCTGTGCCGAGAGATCCGACTTTAAGCGTTGATGTGAGCGATGACGAAGTGTAATTAGCATTTCCAGGATTTGTAAATGTGAATGAGTAAGTTCCAGGAGAGCCCTGCTCCGTCCAGTAAATTGTTGAATCTGTTTTTCCGAAAAATGTGCCATCAACATAAAGCGACCACGCGCTCTGGTTGTTTATCGTCGGAGTGCCTGTGAACGTGATGTTCACTGGAGTATAGAAACCCACTGCAGATGGATTATTAGATACTGTATTAGAAAGAAGGTCGTTCTTAGCTATTACAACAGTGTTTGTAGCTGATGCAAACAAAAGTGGCGTATACGTTCCTTCATCAGTTGCAATTGCATTGAATTGAATATTGGTTGTGGATTCTGCAGAAAAATTATAGTATACATTGATGCTGGGCACTATCTGCGACGAATATACTGCATAAGTGTCATGTACTAATGGCTGATCGAATCCGCCGACGCAGTAAATATAACCGCCATAGGCATTACATGATGTACCGCCAACTCCGAAATTATAGTTTTGCACTATTGACCATGAACCCACGGTGCCGCTTGATATAGGTGCACTGTAGATATACTGCTCCCTTATGTTGTTTGCAGGATCTCCGCCTATACAGTAAATATTGCCATTATAAGCATTGCACGACATGCCATCAAGTCCGACCGGATAGCTTGTTTCCGATGTCCATGTTCCTACAGTGCCTCCAGATACAGGAGCAGAATATACACTTGTGTAGCGTGAATTCAGGATTGCTGACTGCCCCCCAAGACAGTAGATATAGCCAGAGTATATGGTGCAAGTGTGGTCAGCGTCAGGCACAGGATAATTGCCCTGCTGCACCCATGAACCAACCGTGCCGCCGGAAATTGATGCAGAGTATACAGAATTGAATACTTCATTATTACTTCCGGCAGAGGCCCCGCCGACGCAGTATATATAACCAGAATATGCTTCACATTGTTGTTGCCCTATTTCCATGGGATAGTTGCCTTGCAATACCCATGATCCTACTGTGCCTCCGGAAATTGAGGCAGAGAATACAGAATTTACTACAGACGCTGTAGAGAGATCGTTTATTCCTCCAATACAATATATATAACCGGAATATCCAGTACATTGATGATCATAGACATTTGAAGGATAATTCAGTTGTTGCGTCCATGCACTTACTGTGCCATTCTGAATCTGCGCGGAATATACAGTATTAGTAAGATATTTTATCAAGCTAGTCTGATATGAATATCCTGCCACACAGTATATGTAATAATTGTATGTAATGCAGCCCTGCGCTTGTATCGGAAATGGATATGCAGTTGCATTCATGAAGTTGCCAAGTGCGCCAGTACCAATTGTATTTGTTTCGGTGTAGGTTATTGAACCGCTTGACTCAATGCTTCCGGATGAAACATTATAGAATTTAAAATTAAATAGAGATCCTGTACCTCCAGATAGAAGTGCATTGACTGTTGCTATTTGTCCATACAGCACATTCGAAGTTATTATAGAAATTGAAGGCCTTGAATTAACAACAACTTCGTTTGTTGCGGAATATACTATTTCAGGCTCAGACGCATTGTCTGTTGATTTATAACAATAGGATATGTCATGATAAGGAGTAACAGATAGGGTAGACGATAGGTTTCCGACGCTTAG
The DNA here is from genome assembly GCA_021803425.1 of Microcaldota archaeon. Classification (GTDB taxonomy): domain Archaea; phylum Micrarchaeota; class Micrarchaeia; order Micrarchaeales; family CABMGC01; genus JAJZNA01. Next base: position 10,476 of record JAJZLN010000027.1, read on the forward strand.
TATATTTGATGAACATGTTGTGGAATTGCCTGAATACCACTGATAAAAATACGGAGCGAAGCCGTTTGATAGACTTGATGAAAGGGTAATTGACTGGCCAGTATCTATCTTTATGTAATTGGTTGTGAATATCGGTTCTGCTGATAATGCAGGATTTATACTTAGATGTGAAAGCGAGTTCTGGCTTGAAGGCACAAAATATGGAGATGTGCCTTCATCTGTGAATATTGCATTGAATGCGAATGTGTTACCATTAACTGCGAGCGCATTTATAGATAGGGTATTTGAATTAAGCATTGTAGTTGAGAATGTATAATTATAAATAAGTTGCGGATCTGATTGCTCACCGCCAAAGCAATAGATATAACTACTATAGTAACTCGATGGACTAATACACTGCTGGGAATCAACATTAGCTGGATAATTTGATTGTGGCATCCATGAACCTATTGTTCCACTCGATATTGAAGCAGAGTATACAGCATTTGAGGATATGTCAACACTAACAGCTTTGCCCCCTAAGCAGTATATATAAGAATTTGATGGTATGCAAGAAAGACCCGTAATTTCATTTGGATAGTTAGGCTGCTGTGTCCATGTCCCTACAATGCCACCTGATATTGGTGCTGAGTATGTAGATTTAAATAAACCAGTACCATAGCCTCCAATACAGTAGATATACGCATTTTTGACAGAGCATGAGGTATATTCAGAACTAAGCGGATAATTGCTCTGTTGTGTCCATGAACCAATTATTCCGTTTGATACTGGAGCAGAGTATACTGCATTTTCATATGAGATATCATATCCTCCTACGCAGTAGATGTATCCAGAATATATATTGCAGCTCTGGGCTTGAATTGGAATTGGGTAGTTTGGCTGTGCATTCCAGGTGCCGAAGCTTCCTGAAGACAATTGCGCAGAATATATTATGTTAGTCGCAGATGAAGATAAGGAATTATAGCCACCAATGCAATAGATGTATCCACTGTATGACGGGCAGGATGACAGGTAAACGGCAAACGGATAGTGAGACTGGCCAGTCCATGAACCTAGAGCGTCAGAGAATACCTGTGTTGAATAAGTATTTGCAGTTATGAAGCTTGTTCCGCCGTATTTAGCATATCCGCCCACGCAGTATACAAAATCGGAATAATAGCTGCACGCCTGTGAGTAGGTGTTGGCAGGATAATCGTTTGAAGCAGCCCACGAATTCAATGCACCGCTGGAGTTTGTTATTATTGCGTTGTATACTGCTGCTGCGCCAGTTATGTTGTAGAGCTCTACTGCAAAAGGTCCGGTGCCCCCCGTTGCCGTAATCGTGAATGTGGCAATCTGGCCAGAATCTGCAAGTATGTTTGAAGGAAATATTGAAACTGAAGGAAGTGAATTCACAGATATTAATGCAGAATTTATGGAGTTTGCAGTGCTTGATGCGCTGTCAGTAACTATTACATTCGCCTTGAGGGTATTGCCTACGATATTTGAATTTGATGCGAATGTAAAGGTATTTGAAGCCTGAAGCGAATTGGCAATTATCGTATTCGTTATCGAGTTGAATACTATGAAGTTGTAAGTTGTATATGAACTGCTTCCTCCGGTTGCTAATGCTGCGAATTCAACGTCCTGGCCTGCATCGATCACTGCAGTAGATGAAGGGGTTATAGAAACAGTAAATGCAGGGTTTATAGTTATCTGGCCGGTATTTAGAGAATTTGCATTATGAGAGGCGCTATCCGTAACTATTACGTTCGCCTCGATGGTGTTGCCTACGATGTTTGAGTTCGAAGTGAATATGAATGAATTTGATGTCTGGAGAGAGTTGGCTATTATGACATTAGTTATGCTGTTGAATACTATGAAATTGTATGTAGTGTAGGATCCTGTGCCGCCAATTGCTAATGCTGCGAATGTGACGCTCTGGCCCGCATCTAGTGTCGTTGCTGAAGAAGGGGCAATAGAAACGGATAGTGCAACAACAGCATGTGCAGAGCCGAAATTTACTATAGGATATACGCCATTTGGAGGGTTGGTTCTAGTTCTTATCCATTGATACATCGCATTTTGAGTATTTGAACCGCTTTGAAAGGCACTAATCATTATTGAATTAGGAACTATACTTGAAGGCATAGTTGTAGTTTTTTCAAGTGTATAATTTTTATATACTGTTGCAGATGATGGGTCGAATAATCCCGAAATAACATACCGAGTATCTGGATTTATATTGCAGCTGCAGCTACCTAATGTAAAAGGATTTGCTATGTATACCCTGACGCCCGCACTTGTAGATATCAACATTTGAAACATGAGCGTATTTGAACCTGCTGGTGTTCCACTGTACGGAGTGTTGAAGACCCCAAATCCAGCAGCATTGGATCCACCAGGTATTTGCGCATTTGAAGATATATAGGAATCAATAAATTCATTGTATGGTACTGTATATTCGTTATTGAAAATATTGAAAAATAAGGTTGTGCCGGCAAGAGTATTCCAGGTAAATCCGTTATTCGTAGTAAGCGTTATATGCGCACCGGGATCTGAACCGTCAGAATCTATCCAATTAGGGCTTGATGTTCCTGTGAAATTGTCGTAGAAATCGAATATCGAATTCCCATTGTCTGCTTCGCCATAATATGAAGTTGCGCATCCAGATCCTGCGCAGTAGATCTGAGGCGCAAGACCCAGCGTTCTTTTATCAATGTTGTTTGTGCTTAACGGATATATAGCCAATGCCCAGTTTGTATCGTTTGTGCTTGCAGGTACGTTGTCAGGTATCTTAAACCATATAAGGGCATTGGAGGTAAGCCCGTTTGACTGCATCTCATTGAAGGCATTGTATGCTTCGATCCATATAGTATTGAAGGATATTTGCCCTGAAACTGTATTGTAAACTGCAAAGTTACTTAGTTGGTTATTGAAGCATTGAGAGCCGCCGCATGACGCTGAAAAGGTGAGCGTATTAAGGCCTATGAAAGCACCAGTGCTTGTTGTGCCAAGCATTATCTGCGTATTTGAGCCAATGGAAGAGGTTTGGATGTTGTTTACACCGAATGGGATGCAGTATGTTGCACCTGAAGGTGGCGAATTGAGGCAAGAGACGGCAAAAACCTGGTTTTCAAGCAGGAAAATTAAAAATATTGATAATAAAATAAATATGTATCTCAATCTGGACATGATAGTTTTTATAACAATAAATATTATAAATCAGGTGGTGTATCGTATTCCTCTGCAACATCACAAAATGCGCTGATTCACAGCGTCTATCATTTTCTATTTTCCAAACGTCCCGTACCGACATTTTGCCACAAAAGCAAGGCACTGCCGATTATGCTGATAGCCAACGACATTGGCAGTTCGATTTTCGTTTGTTGCATTAACTAAGCCATTTATACACCAATGTTTCTGGCAGTTTGGCAGAGGAATCCCTTGTGTGGTGCAATTAGATATATATTCATTTACACAGTAAATGTTGGTTAGGTGACTTATTGCATAGGTATGTTAAGGGCGCGAGGAGCGAAAGGGAGCTGCTCGGAAAGTTCTATGATCTCGGCTATTCGGTAGTGCGCGCTGCAGGATCAGGAGTGAATGCGCTAGGGCCGGATATACTGGCAATAAAAAACGGCTTCTGCCTCTCATTCGAATGCAAGGCCTGGGACAGGGGAAGCCTTTCACTTGAGCCCGAGCAGTTCGAGAAGCTCATTGAGTGGGAGAGGAACAGCGCGACAAGCACATTCGTTGCGTGGAAGATAAAGAACCGCGGCTGGCTGTTCATCAGGCTCTCTGAATTTACGAAAGGTGAAAAGAACTTCAATGTGACCATGAAGAAAGCTTTTGAGATAAACAGGACAATTGACGCGATACTCGCGTTAGGCGGGGAGTCGGTAAAGAATATCGATTCTGGCGGTGTACAGGCAGCTGAAGCTCAACCAAGCTCAACCGATATCGGACACGCAGACATGTAGGCAGCATTGCCATAAGCAAAAAGCCGCGAAGCAGAAATTGAGGTATGGTTTGCTGAACTGTAGTTGAGGAATACCGAAGGCTCATTGTCAGCCAGGCTTATGCAATAAGATGCATTTGCTATGTTAGGAGCTGCAGTGCCAAGACCCCGCTGGTACGTGCATGTGCCGTTCTGGGCGATGAGATAAAAGTCTATTGTGGAAGGTTTCCTTGTATATGCTATATTCTCAACAGATTTTACAGCGCAGCTTTCAACATACTGACTCTGGTTTGAAGACTGAGTTAAGGTGCCGACCACGCCTATCTTCGGAGCGCTCTGGAAGTTTGACTTGAATGTTGAGAAAGGCACTGGAGCATTAATCATCGGAAGCAAGAACAATGCGGCTGCAGCTATTATTATGATTATGATTGCGGCGATGATTATCCTCTTTATTTCCTGCTTGCCGGTATTTGGAGCTGGCGCCTTCTTCTTTGCCCTTGATTCAGTCTTCTTTTCGGCCATTGCATCAACCTATTTTATGAATAAATATGAAAGGCATGAATTCGTGAACTGCGGAGTGCCTGACTGGCCCAGTATCGTTCCGAAGAACGAATATGCTGTCAGCGTATTCTTTGTGCTGTTTGTTAGGATTATTATTGGTATTCCGCTTGATGCGTAGCTTGATAGGCATGAATCCGTAGTCTGGAACGATGAGCCTGTGCTGCACTGCAGCCCGTTGAGCGTTATAGTATATACTGCCTTCTTCTCGGACTTGAGTATTGAGGAGAGCCTGTTTGCACATGATGTCATGGAGGGGTTTATTGTGCCGTTGTATGCTATTGCAACTGCTTTTGCTGAAATTATGGCATCCCTGGCAACATAAAGCTGCGAATTGGAATTAGCTGCTGCTGATACATAGTAAGTCATGGCAAGGAACGCCAGGAACAGAATGAATGCGAATATGAATAGTATATTCCAATTCCTGTTTGTCCTTGGATTTGCCGCTATCCTAGAGCTCCTTCTTAGTTTCCTATGGAACGCAAAAAGCGCAGCGAGAAGTATTGCACCTATTATTATGGAGGGTATCAACGATACCAGAGGAACGAGGCCAACTGCAGCGGAGAACGGCTGCGAGCCGAGTATTGCCGTAGCTATCGGCGCATCGACGGCCCTTACGATGTCCTGGAGTATGCTTGGCTGCGCGCTAAGGGATGCAAGCTGCTTTGATAGGGCAACAAGCTTCTGCTTGACCGAGCTTACGTTCTGTATCGACCCGCCGAGCTGCTGGTTTATCTGCGCTTCCTGGAAGCTTAGGCTTGATAGCTGCTGCGGATATGACTGGCCGGACTGAAGTTCTATCAGCAGCGCAGTATTGTTGTTTGCAGTGGAGACAAGATATGAGTATGATGAATTGAGCGACATGTACGACGACTTTAGCGCATTGTATTCCGACTTGAATGTTGAATTGAGTGACGTGAAGTTTGCAGTGAGGTAGTTATTTTGAGCGTACGTGTAGTTGTATTCAAGGCGCAAAAGGTCATTTGAAAGCGTGGCATTGCTGATGTGAGATAAGAGGGTATTCGCATTTGAGACGGTAGTGTTGTATCCGCCCAGAGTTTTGTTTAATATTTCATTGAGCTTGGCCTTCTGCTTCGCAGAGGTCACTGGAGCTATGTAGGTATTCTCGTACGAGCTTACATTCTGCGCCACCTGAAGTATCTGCTGCTTGCTTATTGGAAGACCAGATATGCTGCTTATATACGTCTGGATGTTGCCTATTGTGGATGCATTGTATGAGAGGAATTCGCAGAACCCGAGAGAAGAGCAGTACCACGGTCCTGACGGGGACGCCACATTGCTTGTTGCAGCGCCGTAGTTTCCGCATGCCGCGAAATTAAGCCCTTTCGTTGGCGGAAATAGGGGGTTTTCTCCGAGAGTCGAGGTGATGGAAGAGATGTTTGCAGCGGTTTTTTCTATATTCGGAATGGATGACTGCGCATTGGATGCATTGAGATTTGAAAGGCTTGAGAAGTATGTCGAATAATTGCTGTTGAGCTGGCGGTATGAGCCCTCAAACTGTATTATGCCTGATACGAGCGGGCCGTATATCCCTGTTGAAAGAAGCACCTTTCTGCATACAGGCACCTGCTCGCATGACTGGCATTCGTTTGCCACTGTGCATGTCGCGGTGCTTATGCCGGTCTCGATTACACAGTCGGTGAGAGGCGCGGCTGAAGATGCATCATAGGAATGCATCGCGTCGGTGAGATACGTGGTGTTTATCTGCGCAAGGCTTGCCTTGATTGTCGTATTGGTTATTATGCTCGCTATGTCCGCAGCATTGAGGACGAATGAGTAGCCGTGCGTTGTGTTTATGAGGAGCTTTGGAGTTCCTCCGGAATATGCAAGCACATAGCTGTTCCCGGAATACGTTATGTTTGCATATGTGAATGAATTTGCTGTAGAAGCTGATATGCTGTATCCTGAAAGAAATGAGACTATGTGCGGATCTGCAGCATGCGCAATCGAAAATATGGAGAGGATGATGAGGATATACTGGATATTGAGCCGCATGTTCACCGATTATAAGTAAATGATTTAAGCTTATAAATATTTCGCAATTACGAGTGCATTTGAGTAGCGAGAGCGCATGAAACACGTTGGAAGCGGAGCCGAAGCTGAAGGACCAAAACAAAAAGAAATTAAAAAGAAAAAGAATGTGTGAAGCCAAAAGGCTTCACAACACGAATTAACTTTATGCTGTTCCTGCCGCAGTCAGCAAGTCGTTTATGAACTGGTTTCCTGCCTGCACTGTCTCGTTTGCAGAGTATCCGGCTACAAGGATCCTGTTTGTCCCGTATGCCTGTACCACTACTGAACCCGGCCCGAAGCTCGAGTTGAGCTGCTGGTTCTGTGCAAACACCTGTCCTGCCACTGAGTTCACATACTTGCTTCCTACCACTACCAACGTCGCAGCCTGGTTTGCATTGCTGTCCAAGACTACAAGAGGCGTTGTCGCAGTGTTCAGAGAGACCGGCACTACCGCAGACGACACTGATGGAGTTGCAGTCACGTTTGAGAGTCCGCTTATTGAGCAGCTCGATGTCGTGAATGCGCAGCTTGCATTTACCTTAGCTACTGTAAGGTTTGCGAAGCCAGGCACTGCCTGCCCTATTCCAACAGGTCCGACTACCTTCTTTGCTGTGAGGTTTGATCCTGCTATTGCTACCGGAGCAACATTGAATTGCAGGGTGTCTACAGCCTTTGCGAAGTTTATCGTGACTTCTGATGCAGACTCCTGTGCGACCTTGCTTCCTCTCTCAGTTATGAAGCCGAGAGGCGCATTTACCAGTGTTCCTTGGCTTGACAGATAGGACATGTTATTCTTTGTACCTCCTGTCTGCGTTGAGCCTGAGAACCCTGACTGGTTCAGCTGGAAGTTGAAGTTCTGCACTCCTCCCGTTGAGTTGTATATTGAAAACCCAAGAGAATCTACATAGCTCGTTGAGCCAGGCACATCATACTCGTTTGCAGTGAATGCATAGTACGGATTCAGGTTTGCTCCTCCGAATGAATCAGCTACTGGGAATGAGGTTACCTGGAATCCACTTGATACTGCAGGCTGGCCATTCTGCTGGTTGTAGGTTGGAGTTGCTGTGCTGAGCGTATACAGGTTTCCTCCTGTAGAGTTGTACAGAAGCTCTGGTGGGAGTGCTATCAAATCTGCAAGTGTATTTGCAGTTCCCGCTGCTGCCGAATTCGATGCGATGACATTCACGTCAAGGTACGGAAGAGCTCCAGGGCTTGAACCAATCTTTATTCCCGTTACGTTGAAGCCATTGTTTCCACAAGGTATCGTATTTGTAGTTGTTCCAGCTGCAAATGCATACACTGACAGAGAACACAGGGTTGTCGCTGATGTAGCAGCATTGGACGACCATCCAGTTACTGTAATGGATACTGGAGTCTGTGTATTGATTATGTTTGCATTTCCTGCTGAATCGGACACTATAACGTTTATTGGAAGAGATCCTGATCCAGTTATATCAGAAAACTTCGTGATTGTGTTCGCAAGCTGATCCTCCTTATATGGAACCAAATCCCACACGAGCTTGTTCGAGAGCTGCTGGCTGAATGAGAATGCATTTGGTATTGATGATGTCACTGTAAGCAGCTGTGCAGGCTCGTTCTGAGGCAGGTTTGCTATGTTCTGTACAATTGAAGATCCTGTATTTCCGGAATTCACAAGGTTTACCTGTGTCTTAGAGACCTGGAATGTTACTGGATCATAGTTGCTTCCGAGATTGTCTCCCACGAAGTTTACGTTCCATGCAGAGAAGTTTGTTCCTCCGACGTGGAATGAATATCCAGGCGTTGCTGTCTGTCCTGAGTTGTTAATGAGCAGTATGCTCTGCAACTCGTTTGTGAATGTTCCCGGAGCAGACTGGTTTGCCCAGAAAAGATATGCATTCCATCCATCTGCATTGGTCTTGTTAAAGACCTGCCCGCTTGTTACGTTCATCACGTTTGAGTACAGCTTTATCTTTGCCCACTTCTGGTATGCATACAAACCTGCGAAGGTCTGGTTCACATTTACGAATATGTTGTGGCCATCTACCGTAAACTCTGGCGAAGTGCCAGGGAATATCTGAGTCACATTTGTGAGTGCACCCTTATAGTATACCTGCACTGCTGCTTCACTCTGCGCTGCAGAGTTAGGCTGACCCAAGTCTGTTAGCTGCACAGTGAAGTTAGAACTTGAGATGTTCTGGCCCACATATACTGTAGTTGCTGGGGTCAGTGAAGCTGCAAGCTCCAATTTGCCTCCGACTACTGCATTTCCTGCAGCAATGCTTGCAAAACCATATCCTGAAGCTGATTCTGGCGTGGTATAGTTCAATATTGTCCAGTTCCTTCCAAGGAGCATTAGCGCAGCATTATTTATGGTGTTTCCTTTTGAAATTGCATATTCATTTATTGGCTTGTTGAACACTACCTGATATGCGCCTCCGAGTCCGAATACTACGAAGCTTGGAGTTGTAGGGTTAGTGCTTGAAGCCTGATCATATGCTGGGATTCCTGTAAGCCACAGATACTCTGTCTCGCCATGGGATCCGAAATTGTTCAGCAATCCTGGCAGCTGAACATTGGATACCTGCAACAGGTTATCGAATGTGCTTGTTCTTACTGGGCTTCCTCCCGTCTGTGGGAATGCAAGACCGCTAGCCGTTGACGTTGAAGGAGCTGCATTGAATACAGGTCCTGATCCGGTTATACTCCAAGGGCTTGGCATTGGTGAAAGCTGTGTTGCTATTGTGGATGTTGAGCCAGTTACAGGGTATGCATAGGATGTTGATGCCTGTGCGCTCTTTGTGTTCTGCGGTACATTATACTGTATTCCTGCATTGAACATGGATCCTATCAGTGCCGTGAATGAATATGATCCCGCTGGACCTGCGTATCCTGACTCTCCGAACCAGACCTGCTGGTTTGTCAGAGTGCACTGAGGCGTAGTCACAACGCACTTTACGTTTGACAATCCTGAAGGCGTCGCAGTTACTGCCTGAGATGTGAATGCGAGGTTTCCTAGAACAGCTGCAATGTTTGCTGCAACTACTCCGTCGCTAGGAGCTGAGCTTGAACCGACCACAACCTGCACTACAGGCTGACCCTGGTTGTTTATTATCGGTATATTGCTCCATGTTACCCCTCCTACTGATCCTGCGACTGCAAGACCTGTCAACAAACTTGCCGCGACAGCGGCTATTCTCTTTGCGTTTATGGTTTTCATTTGTACACCAAATTTCAAATATTTCTGATATTAGCTTAAACCTTAAGTATTTAAATACTTCCTGTTTGTTTTATTTTAAATTTATAAATTAAAGATAAAACTTCGTTGATTGTTCCTAAGCACTTCTTTTTTAGACGAACCGCTTCGACGGAAGTCAAATTGACATGTTGTTCGGCAATTGTTGTAGCTTCTTTGAACATCAATGTCGGATGCACGCTTTTGCATTGCATAGATCTTACCCACTACTGATGATATAATGCATATTGATTATTATATTGATTGGCAACTTCATTGCCTTGATTTGGATAGAGTAGTATAGCTGGCTTACCTAGAAGGATTTATGTTGCGATATAAAAGTTGGTTGCATAGGTGAAAAGTAATAAGATTTTTAAATATATGTAGCAACATACTATTATGTCGAATAAGACGTCTTTCTTTTATAGGAATTCGCTTGTGCTCAAGAGCCTGGCGCGCATTGCTTTCGGTGTGATATGGCTTGTAGATGCGTCATTCAAGTTTCAGCAGGGATTTGTAAACAATTTTTCAGGCATGATAGCCTCAGCGGGGCAGGGACAGCCGGGATGGCTTTCTGGCTGGTTCAGTTTTTGGGTAGGCATTACCGCATCAAATCCTTCAATGTGGGCTTACATAATAGCGTTTTCCGAGACAGCAGTGGCAATGTCGCTCATATTCGGATTCATGCGCAAGATAGGATACAGCGGAGGATTCCTCCTGAGCTTTCTCATATGGAGCGTGCCGGAGGGATTCGGGGGACCGTATGGGCCAAGCTCCACGGACATAGGCACTGGTATCATTTATGCCATGGTATTCCTGATGCTGATAACAATAAACACGCTGGAGGGCCCGAGCAGGTACTCCATTGATTATTATATCGAAAGGAAAATTAGATGGTGGAAGAAATTCGCGGAATTTGGCGCATGAAGCGCAAGCAAATGTTTTTAGGGCAAATGGTTTGAGGCGACAGATTTTATCTATAGCCCTCGCTCTTCCCTCCTTTCAATATGTAGGCAAAAAACGCCATTGTTGGTATGGGCAAGCCTTTTAATCCTGATTGCCGTGTAGTATATTGGGATTTTATGATGCCAAATATAGATCCGAGGCAGCTGAAGAGGATTATGGACAGCATGGGAATAAAATCTAACGATGTGGATGCGCTACGCGTAGTGATAGAGTGCGCTGACAAGGACATAATAATAGAGGAGCCGCACGTTACTGCAATAGAAGCGCAGGGCAGCGTCAGCTTCCAGATATCTGGAAAGGTAAAGGAAATTGGGAAGGCCAAAGCGGAGATAAATGAAGACGACGTGAAGATGGTCGCCGAGCAGTCCGGTGTGGGCGATATTTCCGCGGCGAGGGCCGCGCTTGAGGAATGCAACGGCGACATAGCGGAAGCAATACTGAAACTGAAGAATAATGGCAGTTGAAAACGTGCTTGTCGGATAAAGAGGCTATTCCCGCACCTTGAAAAGGTGCACAAACTTGACCCCTTCCACATTCCTTACTTCATTATCGTTCACTATGCCTTTTGCTATGAGTATGCCTACAGACCTGTCACCGACCACGTTTGCCGAGTACACGTTCTTGGATATTATGCTGCTTGCCTCTGCTTCGCTTACGAGCTCACCCTTGTAGAAACCGCCGTATCTCTTTAAGTCTATCTCTATCCTTCCCTCCTTGAGCACCCTGCCCATTAATTCCTCATCGCACATGGCAACCATCATGCCCTTCGGAGTATCGAACTTGTTTAGATATATCATGGATTAACACCGTGCATCCATTCACCCGTATATGTAGAAGAATGCAAA